>NZ_JBHYMS010000032.1:0-76618 GCF_042743185.1 Inquilinus sp. NPDC058860
TGCCGCCATTGCAGCAGGGGCGCGCCCCTGCTGCAATGGCATCACCAAACTGACCTGTCTCTATTTATCGTGTCTCATGTCAGGGGTGCAGTCCAGAGGCTCCCCTGCAACTCGATCTGGAAATCCGAGACGCCGTCGCCATTGACGTCGCCGCCGATCACCGTCTTGTCGCCCGAGACGGCATAGCGAAGCTGCCCGGCCTGATGGGTGTAGGCGCCGGTGCCGATGAAGGTGAAGGCCTGGTTGCCGGTGGCAGGGCCGCTCGCATCGATCGCCGACAGGTCGATCCTGTCCGCCTGGGCATGGCTGAAATCCATGATCAGGTCGCGGCCGGCGGCCGAGGCCAGGCTGTCGGCCAGGGTGGCATAGACGAAGCGGTCGGCCCCGGCCCCGCCGGTCAGCGTGTCGCGGCCCAGCCCGCCGGTCAGGACATTGGCGACGTCATTGCCGGTCAGCGTATCGCCGAAGTCGCTGCCGATCAGGTTCTCGATCGACGTGTAGATGTCGCCGGTGGCGGTGCCGGCCGATCCCACGCCGGTCGCCAGGCTGGCGACCACGCGGACGGTGCTGTCGGTGTAGATGGCGGTATCGGCGCCGTCTCCGCCGTCGAGATGATCGGGGCCTGCCCGGCCCATGAGGATGTCGTTGCCGCTTCCGCCGGACAGGGCGTTGGCGCCGCTGGTTCCGGACAGCCTATCCGAGACACTGGTGCCGATCGCGTTCTCGACCGAGAAATAGACGTCGCCATCGTACAGGCCGGCGCCGTAGCGCCCCCATATGGTCTTCTGCAGGTCGACGATCGCTCCTCCGGTTTGGGCGTTTCCGATGGAGTAGTCGACGGTGTCGATGCCCGCGCCGCCGTCGAAGCGCTCGGCGCCCATATTGGCCTTCATGATATCGTTTCCGGCGCCGCCGGACAGATCGTAGGGAATGTAAGTCGTGAAGTCCCCCGAATTTCCGCCGCTGATCAGGAGGTCGTCCCCGGTTCCACCGTCGAGATAGGTGATCTCGTCGAATGCACCTGTGAGGGTATCGGCGAAGTTGCTGCCGACGATGCCGAAGATGCCGCTGAAAGTGTCGCCTTCCGCGGTGCCGCCCGAAGCGGTTCCGGCGGCGAGATCGACGGCCACGCCGGCAAGGCTGTCGACATAGCTGACGGTCGTGGTGCCGGACGGCCACGGGTCTTGAGTGAAGTGGTCGGCGCCGGCGCCGCCGATGAGGATGTCGTCGCCTCCGCCGCCGTTGAGAGTGTTGGCGTTGGCGTCGCCGATCAGTGTGTCGTCGAAACTGCTGCCGAAGATGGTCTCGATCGAGGCATAGGTATCGCCCTCGGCGGTGCCGCCCGATCCGGTCCCGGTCAGGTCGGCAGTCACTCCGACCGTGCTGTCGGTATAGGAGACGGTATCGCTGCCGCTGCCGCCGTCGAGATGATCCGCACCCGCACCGCCGCTCAATCTGTCATCGCCGGCACCGCCCGCGAGAGCGTCGGCACCGGCATCGCCGGCCAGCGTGTCATTCCCGGCCGCGCCACGCAGCGTATCGTCGCCATCCCCGCCGGTGATGGCCGCGGCACCGGCGCCGGCGCTGATGATATCGTTGCCGTTCCCGCCGGAGAGACTGCCGAGCGTGTTGCCGCCGGTCAGCCTGTCATCGTGGTCGCTGCCGACGATGTTCTCGATCAAGAAGTAGGTGTCGCCATAGGCCGTGCCGGTCGTACCGATCCCGGTCGTCAGATTGACGGTCACCCCCACCGTGCTGTCGGTGTAAACGGCCGTGTCGCTGCCGTTACCGCCGATGAGATGATCGGTCCCGGCCCCGCCGGTCAGCATCCCGCCGCCGTCGCCGGCTTCAAGAATGTCGGCTCCGGCTCCGCCCGCCAGGATGTCATAGCCGTTCCCGCCGGAAAGAACATTCGCGCCGCCGTCGCCGGTCAAGGTGTCGGCGAGAGCGCTGCCGACGATGCTCTCGATCGAAACATATGTGTCTCCCTCGGCCGTGCCGCCTGATCCGGTTCCGGTGATCAGGCTGACGATCACCGCGGCGGTGCTGTCCGCATATCTCGCCGTATCCTCCCCGGCCCCGCCATCGAGATGATCGGCACCGGCACCGCCGGTGAAGCTGTTGTCCGCACCGTCGCCGGTCAGGTTGTCGGCAAAAGTGCTGCCGACCAGATTCTCGACCGAGGTGTAGGTATCGCCGGTGGCCGTGCCGGTCGACCCGGTTCCGGCCAAGCTTGTGGTCACTCCGACGGCGCTGTCGTCGTAAGAGGCCGTGTCGATTCCGGCGCCGCCGTCGAGATGATCGGCGCCGGCGCCGCCGCGCAGCACGTCGTCGCCATCCAGGCCGTCGAGGGTATCGTTGCCGCCAAGGCCGAAGATCTCGTCGGGGCCGCCGGTGCCGTCGAGCAGGTCGTCGCCAGGGGTGCCGAAGATCGCCATGACAGATCCCTCGATGCCTGTGTTGCCGATCCGACGTTGGCGACAAAAGGTGGCCGAATTCAGCCGACGTCTTCCGTCTTGATACCAGCTTCTTTCGGCCGGGCGCAGCGGCGGTCGGCCGACGCAGAGCTACCGCCGGACCAGGCATCCGCGCAGGAAGATGTCCACCGCCTCGTCGACCCGGCGGTCGATCTCCACCCGGGTCGGCAGCGGGGCGACGCCGAGCGTGGCGGCGCGGAGCGGTTCGGCGATCGTCATCGAGACCAGCATCCGGGCCGTTTCCATGGCGTCGTCGAAACGCAGCACGCCATGCCGGCGCTGCGTCTCCAGCCAGGCGGCCAGCGCCTCGGCGTTGCGCACCGGACCGGCCTGGTAGAAGGCCTTCGCCATCCCCGGGAAGCGCAGCGACTCGGCGTAGACCAGCCGGTTCAGCGCCACCGTCTCCTCCGACAGCACCAGCCGCGCCAGCTCCTGCAGGAACTGATGCAGGGCCTGCTCCATGCCTTCCGGATCGGGGCCGGCGTCATGCCCGATCGGCGAGCGCAGCGCTTCCGACCGGGCGTCGATCACAGCCTCCAGCAGATGCTCCTTGGTGTCGACGAAGCGGTAGATCGTCTTCTTCGACACGCCGGCCGCCTGGGCCACCGCCTCCATGCTGGTGCCGCCGAAGCCCTGGGCCAGGAAAATCCGGGTCGCCGCCTCCAGGATCAGGCGCCTGGTCTCCTCGTCGCTGCGCTGCTGCGGCCGGCCTCGCGGCCGTTTCGGCGTTTCCTGCATGTCTGGCCCCTCGGTCGCGCATTTGCACAATTCGCTTCCCTCTCCCATCTTTTGTCGGAAACCGTCAAGTTTCCTAAATCGCCTCGACATCCCGCCGCCCTCGAAGACGGCCGGCGATCCGGCGGTTTTCGCTTTGGAGGGCAAATGTCATGACGCATCAGGTTCAGCCGGCCCAGCTCCGCACCGCGCCGGCGCCGGAGGCCAGCGAGACCGCGGCCGCGCCGGCGGCGCCGCGGCGCCGCCTCGGGCGCCGGCTCCTGCTGCTGCCGCTCGGGGTCGTCGTCCTGGCCGGCGCCGCGTGGTTCGGCTGGAACTGGTGGACCGTCGGGCGGTTCCAGGAATCGACCGACGACGCCTATGTGAAGGCCGATTCGACCACCATCGCGCCGAAGGTCTCCGGCTACATCGCCGAGGTGCTGGTCCAGGACAACCACGCGGTGACGGCGGGCCAGCCCCTGGCCCGGATCGACGACCGCGACTACGCCGTGGCGCTGGACCAGGCCAAGGCCAATGTCCTGGCGGCCCAGGCCGACATCGCCGATGCCGACGCGGCGATCCAGCAGCAGGCGGCGGCGATCGAGCAGGCCCGCGCCACCGTCGGGGTCGACCAGGCGGCGCTGACCTACGCCCAGCAGCAGTTCGACCGCTACACGGCCCTGGCCAAGACCGGCAACGGCAGCGTGCAGAACGCGCAGCAGATGACCGCCAACGTCCAGTCGGCGACCGCGACGCTGCAGCGCGACCAGGCGGCGGTGACCGCGTCGGAGAAGCAGCTCGACGTGCTGAAGGCCCAGCTGGAGAAGGCGAAGGCCGCGCTCGCGGCCGACCAGGCGGCGCAGCGCCAAGCCGAGCTCAACCTCGGCTATACCACCATCGCCGCGCCGGTGGCAGGCACGATCGGCAACCGCAGCCTGCGGGTCGGCCAGTACGTCCAGGCCGGCACCCAGCTGATGGCCGTGGTGCCGCTGGCCGAAACCTATGTCGTCGCCAACTTCAAGGAGACGCAGCTGACCGACGTGCATCCGGGCCAGCCGGTCGACATCGCGGTCGACATGTTCCCGGACGCCGACATCCACGGCCATGTCGACAGCCTGTCGCCGGCCAGCGGCCAGGAATTCGCCCTGCTGCCGCCGGACAACGCCACCGGCAACTTCACCAAGATCGTCCAGCGCATCCCGGTGAAGATCGTGCTCGAGCGCGACGACCCGCTGGCGGGCGAGCTGCGCCCCGGCATGTCGGTGATCGCGACCATCGACACCAAGCAGGGCGACACCAAGCAGGGCGACACCAAGCAGGACACGGCCGCGGCCCACTGAGCGCCGCGGCCGGAGGGCCCAATCCATGTCTTCCACCACCACCGCCGGCGCCCCGCCGACCAGTTCTGGCGACCGTGCCAGCCTGACCACCTGGATCTCGGTGTTCTCCGGCCTGCTCGGCGCCTTCATGGCGGTGCTGAACATCCAGATCACCAATGCCTCGCTGCCGCAGATCGAAGGCGGCATCGGCACCGGCGTCGACAACGGCGCCTGGATCTCGACCTCCTATCTGATCGGCGAGATCATCGTCATCCCGCTGACCGCCTATCTCAGCCAGGTCTTCTCCTTCCGCCGCTTCCTGCTGGTCAACACCGCACTGTTCCTGGTGTTCTCGGTGGCCTGCGCCTTCGCCACCAGCCTGGGCGAGATGATCCTGCTGCGCGGCATCCAGGGCTTCACCGGCGGCGTGCTGATCCCGATGGCCTTCACCCTGGTGATGACCAGGCTGCCGCTCTCCCAGCGGCCGATGGGCATGGCGCTGTTCGCCATCACCGCCACGTTCGCGCCGGCGATCGGCCCGACCATCGGCGGCTGGCTGACCGACAATTACGGCTGGGAATACATCTTCTACATCAACCTGGTGCCGGGCGCCTTCATGCTGGCCGGGCTGGCCGCGACGCTGGAGCGCGAGCCGATGCGGCTCTCCCTCCTGAAGGAGGGCGACTGGTTCGGCATCGGCGCCATGGCGATCGGCCTGGCGGCGCTGCAGACGGTGCTGGAGGAGGGCAACAAGGACGACTGGTTCGGCTCTCCCTTCATCGTCCGCCTGACCGTGATCGCCGTCGTCTTCCTGTCGCTGTTCATCTGGATCGAGCTGACGGTGAAAAAGCCTGCGGTCGATCTGCGCCTGCTGACGCGGTGGAACTTCGGCTTCGGCACGCTGGCGAACATCTTCCTCGGCTTCGCCCTCTACGGCAGCGCCTATCTGCTGCCGCAGTACCTGGCCCAGGTGCAGGGCTACGACTCGGAGCAGATCGGCATGGTGGTCGCCTGGACCGGCCTGCCGCAGCTGCTGATCATCCCGCTGGTGCCGATGCTGATGGGCCGGATGGACGCCCGCTGGCTGGTGGCCGGGGGCCTCCTGGTCTTCGCCGCCAGCTGCTTCATGAACACCCACATGTCGCTGGTCTATGGCGGCGACCAGCTGTTCGCGCCCAACATCGTCCGCGCGATCGGCCAGGCCGTGGTGATGGCGCCGCTCTCGGCCATCGCCATGGCCGGCATCGCCCGGCACGAATCCGCCGCCGCCTCGGGCCTGTTCAACATGCTGCGCAACCTCGGCGGCGCCTTCGGCACCGCGCTCTTGGGCACCATCGTCACCAAGCGCGAGCAGTACCACTCGAACATCATCGGCCAGTCGGTGTCGCTGTTCCAGGAGGCGACGCGGACTAGGATCGACCAGCTGACCCAGCATTTCCTGTCGAGCGGCGTGTCCGACCCGGCGACCGCCAAGCACCAGGCGGTGATCGCCATCGGCAGGACCGTGCGGGCGCAGTCGCTGGTGATGGGCTTCAGCGACACCTTCGCCGTGCTGGGCGTGATCCTGCTGGCCTCCGCCGCCTGCGTCTTCATCATGCGCAAGGGCGCCGCCTCGGGCGGAGGAGCGCATTAGGTTCGCGTAGATTGGGTTCGCGCAAGCGAACCCAACACTGGTCCCGGCGGCGCGATGTTGGGTTCGCCCGAAGGCGAACCCAACCTACGACGTCAATTCACCAGCTTGCGGTACAGGTGCCAGGTGGCGTGGCCGAGCACCGGCATGACCACGATCAGCCCGACGAACAGCGGCAGCGAGCCGACCACGAGGCTGGCGGCGACGATCAGACCCCAGGCCGCCATCGGGATCGGGTTGGCGGCGACGGCGCGGACCGAGGTCCAGATCGCGGTATCGGCGCCGACGTCGCGGTCGAGCAGCAGCGGGAACGACACCACGCCGATCGCCATCGCCGCCACGGCGAAGACCAGGCCGACGCCGCAGCCGACCACGATCAGGGTCCAGCCGGCGGTGGTGCCGAACACCTCGCCCAGGAAGGTGCCGAGCGAGGCCGGCTCGCCCGGGCCGAGGGTGGCGTTGTAGATCACCTGGGCCAGGACCATCCACAGGATGAAGATCGCCGCCAGGATGGCGCCGACCGTCAGGATGACGCCGAAGCGGGGCGTGCGCAGCACGCCGAAGGCGGCGCCCCAGCTGGACGGCTGGCCCATCTCCCGCCGCCGGCTCATCTCGTAGAGGCCGATCGCGGCGAAGGGGCCGATCAGGGCGAAGCCCGAGGCCAGCGGGAACAGGAGCGGGATCATGTCCTGCCCGACCATGGCCCGTGCCAGCACCAGCCCGACCACCGGATAGATCAGGCAGAGATAGAGGACGTCGGTGCGGTAGTGGCCGAAATCCTCGAAGCCCTTGGCCAGGGCGTCGCGCAGGTCCTGCAGCCCGATGCGGTGCACCGCCGGGGCCAGGCTGTTGGGGTTCTCTTCGGCGTGGAAGACGGTCTGGCTGCCGGTGCGCAGGGCGTGGCTGCCGAATCTGAGCTGGTCCGCTCCCCACTCCAGGGGGTTTCGGATGGTCATGTCCGTTCCTCCCGAACGTCTGTTCGAGGGGGTTCGCTTCGACCGTGGCAGTGCGGCCGGGATGGCCGCCGGTCACGCCGACGCGACCCGCCATGGACCAAAGTATAACCCGGCTGCGACATTCCGTCCCCTGTCTTTGTCTGGCAGCGTGAAGCAGCCGGGACGTGACGAATCGCACGGCCCTTGAAGGCGGCGGCGGAAAGCCGGAGTATCGGGGCATCGGCAACGCCCGATGCAGCCAGCATGCAGCCAGCCAGGAGGAAGCGTGATGATGCGTTCGACCCTGATCGGTGCACTCGCCTTGGTCGTCTTTACGTCCGGGGGCCTGACCGCGACCGCCCGGGCGGATGGCGACCCGGCGGCCGGCGAGAAGGTGTTCACCCAATGCAAGGCCTGCCACCAGATCGGCGAGACGGCCAAGAACGCCGTGGGGCCGGAGCTGAACGGCCTGTTCGGCCGCCATTCCGGCTCGGTCGCGGGCTACAACTACTCCGACGCCAACAAGAACTCGGGCATCACCTGGGACGAGACGGTGTTCCGCGAGTACATCAAGGCCCCGCGTACCAAGATCCCGGGCACGAAGATGACCTTCATCGGCCTGAAGGACGACCAGAAGATCACCGATCTGATCGCCTTCCTCAAACAGTACGACGCCCAAGGCAAGAAGAACTGAGGGCGGCGGGCCCCGTCGCCCGAGATCGTTGACAATCGAGCGGGCTGACCCGCATCATCAATTCACAGGCCAAGGCCGGACAAGTCTGATGCTGCAAGGGTCGTCTTCGCGTCGACCGTGACGCGGGACGGCCGGGCCAGACGAAGAAGCCGGCCGGCCTCGACACGTGCGAAGGCCGCCATCCATGACGATGTGGCCAAAGTCCGGGGGAGAACGCCGCGCCGGCCCGACGGGTCAGGGCGCACCGGGCCCCCGCGCTGTGCCGCTGCATCCTCGTTTCAGCCCAAGACAACCGACTCCCGGCCTTCTCGTCCATGCCATTGCTCATGACGGGGGTGACCGGAGATGAAGACCGCGCTCGTCCTGGTTCTGGTCGCCGTCGGCTCGGTGGTGTTCCACCTGCTGAGCCCCTGGTGGTGGACCCCGATCGCCTCGAACTGGCATTACATCGACGGCACGATCGAGATCACCTTCTGGATCACCGGCGTGGTGTTCACCGCGATCGTGCTGTTCACCGCCTACTGCGTCTGGCGCTTCCGCCACCGCGAGGGCAACACCGCCGACTACAAGCCGGAGAACAAGCGGCTGGAGGGCTGGCTGACCATCGCCACCGCGGTCGGCGTGGCGGCGATGCTGGCGCCGGGGCTGGTGGTCTGGGCCCAGTTCGTCACCGTGCCGGACGATGCCACCGAGGTCGAGGTGCTGGGCCAGCAATGGCAATGGTCCTACCGGCTGCCCGGCCAGGACGGCAAGCTCGGCACCGCCTCGACCCAGGCGGTGACGGCGGAGAACCCGTTCGGCATCCATGCGGACGACCCGGCCGGCCAGGACGATATCCTGATCCAGGGCGGCGAGCTGCACCTGCCGATCGACAAGCCGGTCAAGATCCTGCTGCGCGCGGTCGACGTGCTGCATGATTTCTACGTGCCGCAGTTCCGGGCGAAGATGGACATGATCCCGGGCTCGGTCACCTATTACTGGTTCACGCCGACCCGCACCGGCACCTTCGAGGTGCTGTGCGCCGAGCTGTGCGGCACCGGGCATCCCTATATGCGCGGCACCGTCATCGTCGACGCCCAGGCCGATTACGACGCCTGGCTGGCGCAGCAGACGACCTATTCGCAGGTCTCGGCCCTGCCGGCGCCGGCCGACCGCGAGGTGGCCGCCGCGAAGTAGTTCCGGCCCCGCGAAGGGGAGGGGCCGCGAGGAGGGAGCATCATTCGGCCGGGACGATCCCCGTCGAGCCCGGCCGCGGAGGAAGCAGGAGGACACGCCCATGGTGGACGTCATCCGCGAACCCGTCGAACCGGTCCCGCCGCTCGAAGTGCCGGATGTCGACCTGTACCATCCGAAGAGCTGGCTGACGACCTGGGTGTTCTCGCAGGACGCCAAGGTCATCGCCGTCCAATACGCCGGCACGGCGCTGGCGATCGGCTTCGTCGCCCTGGTCCTGTCCTGGATGATGCGGCTGCAGCTGGCCTTCCCGGACGACTTCGCCTTCATCGACGCCACCGGCTATTACCAGTTCATCACCATGCACGGCATGATCATGGTGATCTACCTGCTGACGGCGCTGTTCCTGGGCGGCTTCGGCAACTACCTGATCCCGCTGATGCTGGGCGCGCGGGACATGGTGTTCCCCTACGTCAACATGCTCAGCTACTGGATCTACCTGCTGGCGGTGCTGGTGCTGGTGGCCAGCTTCTTCGTCCCCGGCGGGCCGACCGGGGCCGGCTGGACCCTGTACCCGCCGCAGGCGATCCTGTCCGGCACGCCGGGCGGGCGCGAATGGGGCATCATCCTGATGCTCGGCTCGCTGATCCTGTTCATCATCGGCTTCACCATGGGCGGGCTGAACTACGTCGTCACCGTGCTGCAGGCGCGGGCCCGCGGGATGACGCTGATGCGGATGCCGCTGACGGTGTGGGGCATCTTCACCGCCACCATCATGGCGCTGCTGGCCTTCCCGGCCCTGTTCGTCGCCTGCGTGATGATGCTGATCGACCGGCTCTTGGGCACCAGCTTCTTCATGCCGGCCCTGGTCGAGATGGGCGAGCAGCTGAAATACGGCGGCGGCAGCCCGATCCTGTTCCAGCACCTGTTCTGGTTCTTCGGCCATCCCGAGGTCTACATCGTCGCCCTGCCGGCCTTCGGCATCGTCTCCGACCTGATCAGCACCCACGCCCGCAAGAACATCTTCGGCTACCGCATGATGGTGTGGGCGATCGTCGGCATCGGCGCGCTGAGCTTCGTCGTCTGGGCGCACCACATGTATGTCAGCGGCATGAACCCGTATTTCGGGTTCTTCTTCGCCACCACGACGCTGATCATCGCCATCCCGACGGCGATCAAGGTCTACAACTGGGTGCTGACGCTGTGGCGCGGCGACATCCACCTGACGCCGCCGATGCTGTTCGCCCTCGCCTTCATCGTCACCTTCGTCAATGGCGGGCTGACCGGGCTGTTCCTCGGCAACGTCGTGGTCGACGTGCCGCTGTCCGACACCATGTTCGTGGTCGCGCATTTCCACATGGTGATGGGGGTGGCGCCGATCTTCGTGGTGTTCGGCGCGATCTACCACTGGTACCCGAAGATCACCGGGCGGATGCTGGACGACACGATGGGCAAGATCCATTTCTGGGTCAGCTTCGTCGGCGCCTACGCGATCTTCTTCCCGATGCACTATCTCGGGCTGATCGGCGTGCCGCGGCGCTATTTCGAGCTCGGCGAGACCGCTTTCGTGCCGCCCTCGGCCCATGACCTCAACATCTTCATCACCGCCGCGGCGCTGACCGTCGGCGCGGCCCAGTTGCTGTTCCTGTTCAACCTGATCTGGAGCGTGCGGCACGGCCGCGACGCCGGCGGCAACCCGTGGCGGGCGACGACGCTGGAATGGCAGACGCCGACCACCCCGCCGCCGCACGGCAACTGGGGGCGCGAGCTGCCGGTGGTCTATCGCTGGGCCTATGACTACAGCGTCCCGGGCGCTGCGCAGGACTTCCTGCCGCAGAACCAGCCCGGCGCCGTGCACCACGGCTGAGGGCGCGGCGATGGTCATCGTCACCCTGTTCATGCTGGCGGTCGGCGGCTTGGCCTTGTTGTGGCTGGCCCGCCAGGGGCTGATGACCAAGCCTTGGCTGGAGGAGAGCACGGTCGGCAACGTGCCGGCCACCGGCGCCTCGCTGCGTCCGACGGCGCTGATCGGGCTGGGCGTGTTCCTGGTCGTCGCCGGCGCGCTGTTCGCCCTGCTGGTCAGCGCCTATTCGATGCGCATGGCGCTGCCGGACTGGCGGGCGCTGCCGGTGCCGCTGCTGTTGTGGATCAACACCGCGGCGCTCGTGGCCGCCAGCATTGCCCTGCAATGCGCCCAGGCCGCCGCCCGCCGCGACGACCTGGCCGACACCCGCACCGGCCTCCTGGCCGGCGGCGCCGCGTCGCTGGTGTTCGTTGTCGGGCAGCTCCTGGCCTGGCAGCAGCTGCACATGCTGGGCTATTTCCTGGCCAGCAACCCGGCCAACTCCTTCTTCTACCTGGTCACCGCGGTGCATGGCGTGCATGTGCTGGGCGGCTTGGTGGCCCTGGGCCGCACCGGCGCCCGGGCCTGGCGCGGCGACCGGTCCGGCGACGAGTCCGGACGTCTGCGCCTGAGCGTCCAGCTGTGCACGTTGTACTGGCATTTCCTGCTGCTGGTCTGGCTGATCCTGCTCGCCCTGCTGACCGGCTGGGCGGACCGCTTCGCCGAGATCTGCAGCCAGCTCCTGACCTAGGGAGGTCGTCGATGGCCGAAACCCATATCGCCGGAACGCTCGAACGCCCCGCGGGCTGGCAAGGCGTCGCCGCCGATTGGTCGTCCGACCAGCGCGCCTTCAAGAGCGCGTCCTGGGGCAAGGCGATGATGTGGATCTTCCTGCTCAGCGACACCTTCGTGTTCGGCTGCTTCCTCTTGTCCTACATGACGGTGCGGATGTCGACCGCCGAGAGCTGGCCGAACCCGAGCGAGGTGTTCGCGCTGACCATCGGCGGCGAGTCGATCCCGCTGATCCTGATCGCGATCATGACCTTCGTGCTGATCAGCAGCAGCGGCACCATGGCCATGGCGGTCAATTACGGCTACCGCCGCGACCGGGTGAAGACGGCGGTGCTGATGCTGGTGACGGCGGCCTTCGGCGCCACCTTCGTCGGCATGCAGGCCTTCGAATGGACCAAGCTGATCCATGAAGGGGTACGGCCCTGGGGCAACCCCTGGGGCGCGCCACAGTTCGGCTCGGCCTTCTTCATGATCACCGGCTTCCACGGCACCCATGTCACCATCGGCGTGATCTTCCTGATCGCCATGGCCCGCAAGGTGCTGCGCGGCGACTTCGAGACCGGCCGGCGCGGCTTCTTCACCAGCCGCCGGGGCAATTACGAGATCGTCGAGATCACCGGCCTGTACTGGCATTTCGTCGATCTGGTCTGGGTGTTCATCTTCGCGCTGTTCTACCTGTGGTGAGGGACATGGCACACGCCGCGCATATCGACGAAGGGCACGGGCCGTCGCAGCCCGTCGCCCATGCCGAGGGCCAGCAGCACCCGATCAAGCTGTACCTGGTGGTCTGGGGCTGGCTGTTCGTGCTCAGCGCCTGTTCCTACCTGGTCGACTACTTCGCCCTGCAGGGCCTGCTGCGGTGGAGCCTGATCCTGATCTTCATGATGCTGAAGGCGGGGCTGATCGTCGCCGTGTTCATGCATATGAAATGGGAGCGGCTGGCCCTGGTCTACGCCATCACGGTGCCGCCGGTGGCGCTGCTGGTCTTCGTCGCCATCATGGTGGCGGAGTCCGACTATACGCTGCTGACCCGGATGCTGTTCCTGGGTGGGAAGTAGAAGCTTCGTAGGTTGGGTTCGCGACGGCGAACAACATGGCGCCGACCGAACGATTGTTGGGTTCGCAGGAGCGAACCCAACCTACGTCAGTCTTTCAGCACCCCGTCCGCGATCTCGCGGATCAGCTCCGGCAGCACCTCGAAGGCGTAGGGCCGGTAGATGCGCTCCAGCGGCGTGTGGTAGTCGCGCCCCCAGGGGCCGGCGTCGACGATCGGGATCTGCGCCAGGGCCGGGCCGTCGGGCCAGGGCAGACCGGCGCCCCAGGCCGGGGTCTCGGCGGCGATGGCCGCGACCGAGCCCTCGTCGCCCGTGCCGAGGAAGCTCATGTCCGAGATGCCGGGGAACCAGGGCTCGAGCCCGATCGTGGTGCCGTGGCGCGCCGCCACCCTGGCTGCGGCCTCGCGGGTCGCCCGCTCCAGCCGCCGCCCGGCCTCGTCCTGGCCCAGCGATACCGGCAGGTAGGGCATCGAAGCCAGGCCCAGCACCACTGCCGGGCCGCTGCGGCCGCTCAGCCGCCACAGCGCCTCGGTGATCCGGCGGCACTGTTCGGGCAGGTCCAGCCCGGCCTCCGCCGCCTCGGCCGCGACCGCGGCAAGCGCCGCCTCGGCCTCGGGCGAGCGGGCCAGCACCTCGCTGCGCAGCGCGGCGAAGCGCAGCACCGGCACGTCGGGCACATCGGCCCCGCCGCGTCGCCGCAGCTGCGCCGCGACCCCCGCGACGGCGTCCCCGATCAGCCGGGCCAGGGGCGCCAGCACATCCTCCGGCCCGCGCCGGTACAGCGCGGTGTTCCAGAACATCCAGACGGTGCCGGGGGTGGTGACGTCGTAGCCGGCCTTGCCGTCCTTCATGCCCAGCAGCGTCGCCGGGGTGCCGGAAGCGTTGCCCAGGCTCTCGGTCAGCTCCGGCGCCCATTCCACCGCGGCGGCGATGGCGCCGGCCAAAGCGGCGGCGCTCACCCCCCGGATGGTGTCGGCGACGTGGGTGGCGCGGCCGACCACCAGCGCGCTTGGCAGCAGCTTGCCGACGCTGCCCAGCGCCACCGACCGGCCGAAGCGGCCGTCGTCGGTGTCGCCCAGGCAGTCGAGATTGATCGCGGCGTCGAGGTTCAGCCCCAGCCGCTCGGCCAGGCCGGGCAGGGCGCGGGCGGCGCTGCGGGCGCCGGCGGAGTTGACCTCCTCGTCCGGCACGGCGAGGAACAGCAGGTTGCCCTCGCGCTCCGGCTCCGCGGCCGCCGTCTCCAGCACCGCGAGGCCGGCGGCGAGCCCGCCCTTCATGTCGAGCAGCCCGCGCCCGGGCAGGAAGTCCGGCCCGGACAGGTCGGCCAGGGCCAGCCGCTCCGCCTCGCTGGGCGCGTCCCGCCGCAGCCGGGCCAGCAGGGCGTACTTCAACTGCTCCGGCTCGGTCGCCAGCGGCTCGAGGTCGCCGTAATCGGCCGCCGTCACCGTGTCGAAATGGCCGGTCAGAACCACGGTGCGGCGGCCGCGCCCGCGCAGCAGCGCGGCGACGCTGGCGCGGCCCAGCCGGTCGCCGGTCGGGATGGTCCAGACGTCGTCCGGCCGGTCGCGGAAGGCCGGGCTGGCGCGCAGGAGCCCGCACAGCGTCTCGGCGAAGGCGACCTCGTCCGCCGTGCCGGTGACGCTGGGGATGCGGGTCAGGGTCAGCGCCCAGTGCTCGGCGCGGGCGGCGAGATCGGTCATGGTCGTCTCAGCTCTTGCCGGCGAAGGCGTTGAAGGTGATCAGCGTCATCGTGTCCTTGATGTGCGGCAGGGCGTGGATGCGGCTGTTGACGAAGCGGCCGACATCGACGTCCTCCGGCAGGTAGCATTTGACCATCAGGTCGAACTGGCCGGAGATCGAGTAGATCTCCGACACCTCCTCGATCTCGTCCACCGCATGCTCGGCCGTGTCGTAGGCGTGGCCCAGCTCGCATTTCACCATGATGAAGATCGGGCGCATCAAGCGGCCTCCGTGACTCGGGGTTCGGGCCGATCCTAGCCCGGCGGCGGCGGCAGGTCATGCGGGGATGGCGGTCCCGGGCCGGGCTCGGTCGGCGGCCTTTGCCGGGAAAACCCGTCAAACTATCCGTATTCCGGCAGGCGCGCATCCTCCGTTCGGCTGATGCCGCCGCCGCATTTGCCGGGCAGGCTGGCGCGCATCGGGCGGGCCGCGTCCGGCAGCGGGGAGAGCGATCATGGCCGTCGTCAACGGAACCGCGGGGAACGATCTGATCCATGTCGCCGGCGACGGCGTGGTGGCACAGCCCGGCTTCACCGACATCCCCCAGGCGACGGCCTCTAACGACCTGCTGTACGGCCTGGGCGGCAACGACCTCATCTATGGCGGCGTAGGCTTCGACGAGATCTTCGGCGGCGACGGCAACGATGTCATCGATGGCGGTGCAGACTTGGACGAGATCTTCGGCGGCGACGGCAACGATGTCATCCATGGCGGCGCAGGCCCAGACGACCTCGACGGCGGCGAGGGCGACGATGTGGTCTATGGCGACGACGAGGACGACGTGATCTACGGCGGCAATGGCAACGATATCCTGGTCGGGGGGGCCGGCCCGGACACGCTCGCCGGCGGCGCCGGCATTGACACCGTCCGCTATGACGGCACCACCGGCGTCAGGATCGACCTCCACAGGGCTCGCGGCTACTACGGCGACGCCGAGGGCGACGTGATCTTTGGGGTCGAGATCGTCGAGGGCACCGTTTTCGGCGACAACGTGTCTGGAGCCGCCGCCTCCGAGACGCTGAGAGGCCGCGACGGAAATGACACTCTCTATGGCCGCGGCGGCAACGACGCGCTTTCCGGCGATGCCGGCAACGATGGACTCTACGGCGACGACGGCGATGACGGCCTTTCCGGCGGCGACGGCGATGACCTCCTCGATGGCGGTGCCGGGGCGGATCGGCTCGCCGGCGGCGCCGGCGTCGATATGCTTCGGTATTTTAGCAGCGCTGCCGGCGTGGCCGTGAATCTGACGGCCCGGACCGCCTCGGGCGGCCACGCCCAGGGGGATGTGATCGGAGCCGACATCGAGTTGGTGGACGGCTCGGTCTACGCTGACACCCTCACCGGTTCCGCCGCCGCCAATACCCTCTTCGGCGAGGCCGGAAACGACAGCCTCTCAGGGCTCGCCGGCGACGACAGCCTCTCGGGGGGCGACGGCGACGACGTGCTTCGCGGCGGCATTGGGGCGGACCGCCTCGACGGCGGCGTCGGCATCGACTTCGTCAGCTACTACGGTGCAACAGCCAGGGTGATCGTCGATCTGGCTGCAGGCGCCGGCTCCGGCGGCGACGCGGCGGGCGACACCTATTTCGAGATCGAGAACGTCAGCGGTAGTACGGCCGCGGACGGCATCCACGGCAATGCCGTCGCCAATGTCCTCAACGGCTACGAAGGCGACGACGCACTTTACGGCTATGACGGCGACGACACCCTCCTCGGCGGCGCCGGCGACGACTTCCTGCAGGGGGCGGCCGGGGCGGACCGGATCGACGGCGGCGCCGGCATCGACACCATCGACTACAACGGCGCCGCCGGGGTGACGGTCAATCTCGGCACCGGCCTCGGCAGCGGCGGCGAGGCCCAGGGCGATGTGATCTCCGGCGTCGAGAATGTGCAGGGTACCGGCGATTACGGCGATGCCCTGACCGGCTCCGCGGCCGCCAACCGTCTCAGGGGCTATGGCGGGAACGATGTCCTTCTCGGCCTCGGCGGCTCGGACACGCTGATCGGCGACGGGGGCGACGACACGCTCCGCGGCGGCGACGGCGACGATATCCTCCATGTCGGCCCCGGGGCGGACATCATGGATGGCGGCGCCGGCCGCGACACCGTCGTGTTCACCAGCGCCACGGCGGCCGACTGGCAGACGGGGATGCTCAGCCCCGATATCGCCGAGGACACCTGGGAAGGCTGGGAGGTGATCCAGGGCTCCTCCGGCAATGACACCATCCGCACCGCCAACGCGGGCTTTGCGGTGGAGTTGCGCGGCGGCGCCGGCGACGACGTGCTCGCCGCCGCGGTCGACGCCGCCTTCGGCGACACGCTGTGGGGCGAGGACGGCAACGACCGGATCAGCGGCGGCGCCGGCGACGATACGCTCCGCGGCGGTGCCGGGGCCGATACGCTCGATGGCGGCACCGGTATCGACACCGCCAGCTACTACAACGGTCTGGTCGGGGTCTCGGTCAATCTGACCGCCGGCAGCGGCAGCGGCGGCGATGCCTCGGCCGACACCCTGGCCGGGATCGAGAACGTCTCCGGCAGCCAGGGCAACGACATCCTGGTGGGAAACGCCGACGCCAATGCCTTGCGAGGCTGGGGAGGCGCCGACGTGCTCAACGGCGTTGCCGGGCAGGACACGCTCACCGGCGGCACCGGCGCCGACCGCTTCGTGCTGAGCAGCACGGCGCACAGCCCGGTCGGGGGCGGGGCGGACCTGATCACCGATTTCAGCCATGCCCAGGCGGACAAGATCGACTTGCACCTGATCGACGCCAATACCGGTGCCGGCGGCGACCAGGCCTTCAGCTTCATCGGCACCGGCGCCTATACCGGCGCCGCCGGGCAGCTCCGCTACGTCGTCTCCGGCGGTGTCACCACCATCGGCGGCGACCTCAACGGCGACAAGGTCACCGACTTCCAGATCAAGCTCACCGGAAGCATCGCTCTGGTGGCCGGCGACTTCGTGCTCTGAGTCCGCCTCAGCCGCCCTGGTCCGGCGCCGGGCCGCGCACGGTGCGGCGCCAGATCAGCGGTGCCGGGATCGTCAGCCGCAGCGGCGCCGTGCTCTCCGCGTCCAGGGCGGCCATCACCGCGTCGCCGGTGGCGTCGACCGACTGGTCGAAGGTGGTCAGGTCGTAGGCCGACCAGCCGGCCTGCTCGGTGTTGTCGAAGCCGATGACGCAGAGATCCTCGGGCACGCGCAGGCCCAGATCGTGACGCGCGGCGTCGAGGAAGCCGAACGCGACCAGGTCGCTGATGCAGAAGGCGGCGTCCGGCCGGTCCGGCCGCAGCAGCAGGTCGTGCGCTGCGGCCTTTCCGGTGGCGTAGACGGTGCGGCCGCCGCGCCAGATCGCCGGCTCGATCCCCTCCGCCTGGGCGGCGGCCAGGAAGCTAGCCTCGCGCGCCAGGAGCGCGGGCGTGCCCTGGGCCGAGGTCACCAGGCACGGCCGGCGGCAGCCGGCGCGGCGGAAGGCGGCCACCGCCACCCGGCCGGGCAGGGCGCTGTCGATGGCGATGTTGTCGGGCCCGTCGATCCGGTCGTCGCGGTTGATCAGCACCACCCGCTGCCCGGCGGCGAGGCACAGCCGGGTGATGTCCTCCGACGGGGTGCCGGACAGCACGATGGTGGCGTCGGCGCGGTAGTTCAGGATCTGCCGCAGCGCCGATTGCGCATCGGCGTCGCCGCGGCCGCTGGTGCCGATCAGCATGGCGACGCGGCCGCTGTGCTGCAGCCGGTCGATAAGGGCGCCCACCATCCGCGACCGCAGCGGCGTCTCCAGGTCGGACGCGACGATACAGACGATCCGGCTCGACTGCCGGGTCAGGCCGCGGGCCAGGTGATTGACGTGATAGCCCAGCGCCTCCGCCGCTTCCAGCACCCGCCGGCGCGTCTCGGCCGAGACGCTGGCGCCGGGCGTGAAGGTGCGCGAGACGGCGGAGCGGGAGACGCCGGCCCGGTCGGCCACCTGCTGGGCGCTGGCGAAGCTGCGGCGACTCGTCACGAAGGATCCTGGGTGGAACGCCCGTCCGGGCGCGGCAGAAGGTCGATTTTATGCACAGCCGTGCAGATGGCAAGCACTAGGATTGGGACGGAAGCGCCGCCGATGACCTATGGGTTGTTGACAGGCCGGCAGTTTCGTGTCGATCTTGCACAGCCGTGCAAATATCCGGCGCGGGACGCGGGCGGTCGCATTCGGGTCGCGTCCTGAACAGCCCGGGACCACGGCGTAACGGAAGGAACATCCTGGTGCCGCGATTGCGGCGCAGGATCCCGCGAGGGCCGTTGGAGGCGGTTCCCCGGAGGGAAGCGGAAGGGATCGATCATGGGGCATCAGACCACGTTTGGACGGGATCGTCTGGAGGCTCTGGCGGAGGAACTGCGGGAGCGCCGGTCGCGCATGCAGTTCAGCCCGCGTACGGCCAAGCTGCTGGACAGCGGCGTGCCGAAGATGGCGCAGAAGCTGGTCGAGGAGGCGGCGGAGGTGGCGATCGACGCCGTCCGGGGCGAACGCCAGGCCGTGATCGAGGAGGCCGCCGACCTGATGTTCAACCTGACCGTGCTGCTGACCGAGCTCGAGATTCGCCCCTGCGAGGTCTGGGAAGAGATGGACCGGCGCCAGAAGCTGTACGGCATCGCCGAGAAGCTGCCGAAGGACCGGTGAGGCCGCCAGGGTGGAAGTCGGCGGGACCGGGGCTCCGTCCATGAGAAAAAGGGCCGCCCGGCGAACGGGCGGCCCTTCGAGAGGATCCGGCGACTACAGGACGAAGTCGCCTGCCACCAGGTTGATCGAGCCGACCAGGCGGATCTGCACATCGGCCCAGCCGTCGCCATTGGCGTCGATATAGACGTTGGTCTCCGACGCTCCCGCGATGAAGCGGACCTCGCCGGCATCATGGCTGAAGGCCGCCGAACCGATGAAGCTGCCGTCGCCCCCGGTGATGCCCGACACGTCGATCTTGTCGCCCTGGGCGTGAGAGAAGTCGTCGATCCGGTCGACCGTACGCTTGGCGAGGGAGTCGCCGATGACGGAGAAGACGAAGGTATCCGCACCGTCGCCGCCGTTCAGGCGGTCTGCTCCGGCCCCGCCGGCAAGCGTGTCGTTGCCGCGCCAGCCGACCAGATAGTTGGAGCCGCTGTCCCCGGTCAGCGTATCGCCGAACCTGCTGCCGTAAAGATTCTCGATGCTGGTATAGGTGTCGCCGGCGGCCTGTCCGGCGTTGGCCCCCGGATTGGCCAGACTGGCGGTGACGGCGCCGGTCGAAGTGTCGTATGCGGCGGTGTCGAAGCCGGCCCCGCCGTTCATCTGATCCGCGCCGGCGTCACCGACGAGCTTGTCGTTGCCGTCGCCCCCCTGGATGATGTCGTTTCCGGTGCCCCCGTTGAGGATGTCGTTTCCTGCGCCGCCGTCGAGCGTATCGTTGCCGGTCCAGCCGATGATGTAGTTGGCGCCGGCGTCACCGGTCAGGGTGTCGCCGAACATCGAGCCGAAAAGATTTTCGATGCTGCTGTAGCTGTCGCCGGCCGCATCGCCGGTATTGGCCGCGGCGTTGCCCAGATTCGCCGTCACGCCGGTAAGGGCGTTGTCGTAGACAGCCTGATCGATGCCGGTGCCGCCGATCAGGGTGTCGGCTCCGGCGCCGCCGATCAGCCGGTCGGCGCCGGCACCGCCGTCGAGCACGTCGGTGCCGTCCGCCCCCGACAGGCGATTGGCTCCGGTGTCGCCGGTCAGGTGGTCGTCGAACTGGGAACCGCGCAGGTTTTCGATGCTGATCAGGGTGTCGCCGGTGGCATGGCCTCCGCTGGCCGTGCCGAGGGCCAGGTTCACCGTCACGGCGGCGTTGGAGACGATGTAGTCGCCCATGTCCGATCCGGCGCCGCCGTTCAGGACGTCGCCGCCCTCTGCACCGGCCAGGCCGTCATTGCCGGCGCCGCCCAGCAGGGTGTTCGCGCCGGCATTGCCGCCCAGATAGTCGCCGAAGGCCGACCCGGTGAGATTGGTGATGCCGACGAGGCGATCGCCCTCGGCGTCACCGCCATGGCCCGTGGTGACCCCGGTCAATCCAATGCTGAGGCCCAGCAGAGTGATATTGATGTTGGCCGTCTCATAGAGCAGGACCGCGACGCGGGACGAGGACGAGGAGTAGTCCGCCGTGTCGATGCCGGAAACGGAGAGGATGCCGGTGGTGGACAGCACGCCGCCGACCAGGAGATCGGCGCCGGTGCCGCCGATGAGGACGTCATCGCCGCCATAGCCGACCAGGGTATCGTCGCCGCCCCGGCCGTCGAAATGGTCATCGCCCATTGCGCTGAGCAGACCGGTGACAATGTTGGATGGATGGGTGTCCGCTGCGTCGGTGCCGACAAAGGTGGCCATGAATAATCTCCAACACGATATGAAAACTATACAAATTTGATCATCCAGCCTGCGGTTCTTCAACGAGGAATTGCAGGCCTTGTGAAGTTAGACGCATTGTTGAAAGACAGCAGGATAACATTTCGAGTCGGCTTTGATAAAATTTCTATAGAGGAAAATATTATTTCTATAGTCAGATACATTATAACAGCCGATGGGAATTTGATTCCGACCGATCTGCTGTCCGAAGATATCCTTGGTGGCTGCCGTGCTTGCCGTGCCGGCGGGCGAACGGGACGGCACCGTGGACCGATGACAGGGTTGCGTCCGTATCGATGCGGGGCAGGGTAGCCGCGGCTCAGCCTGGCGAGGCTGCCACGCTGCGGGAGTTTCCGGACGGACCGAAGCATGGCCCGGCCATCATCATCACGAGACGCCCGAATGGCGCCAGAAGCTGTACGGCATCGCCGAGACGCTGCCGAAGGATCGGCAGCCGCTTCCGCTCGACCGATGATGGTGCCGCGGCACCGGATCGGCGCCGCGGCTTTGCGTGTCTCTAGACAGTCTCGACGGCCGGGCCGCCGATCTTCGGGTCGGTCAGGCCGGGACGACCGGTTTCGACATGGCCGGCGAAGCGGCGAAGGAAATCGTCTCCGGTCCCGGCCGTGACGCTCAGGTCGAACCAGCCGAAGCTGGACCGCAGCGACCAGCGGTCTCGGACCAGGGCGCCCGGCCGGAGGTAGTGATGCCGCGCCGGCTCGCTGCTGTAGCCGTTGACGACGGTCAGATAGCAGGGCCGGAAGCCGATATTGCTCAGCAGCAGCGTGACGTCGCCCGACAGGCCGTCCTGCATCAGCCGCACCTCGGGCCGGGCGATGCCCGACAGGATCGGGGTCAGGCGGCCCTTGAACCGGTTCAGCATGCCGTTCGGCCCGTAGACCGACAGGTCGTAGCTGCCGGGGCGGTCCGGCGTCCAGCTGTCGGACAGCGTGTCACCGGCCCCGACCGTATATTGCCACGGCCCGCGCCGGTCGGCGGTCGGCTGCATCGGCCGGTCCGGGAACACGGTGTCGTCCGGCTCGTAAGGCTTGCCCGCCTCGTTGAAGGTCGCGCCGCCGCCGGCATGGACGATGAAGCAGGCGCCGGCCGACCCGGCATTGGCGAAATCGATCCAGAACCGGCGCCCGTCCGGATCGACCCGGCCATGGGCGCTGAGGCGATAGGGCAGGGGCCGGGCGCGGCGCTGGCCGCGCTGCTGCACCGGCCGTGACGGCTTGGCCGGCGGCACGGGCCCCGGCCGGCCGGCGGCGGCGTCGGCCTGGGCCTTGTAGCGGCTGGTGTCCGGCAGCGGCGGCAGGGCGGCGTCCGGCGTGCGGAAATCGAAGGCCGCGGTCAGGTCGCCGCAGACGGAGCGGCGCCAGGGCGAGATGGTGCGGCAGGGCACGCCGAAGCGCCGCTCGATGAACTGCAGCACGGAGGTGTGGTCGAACAGCTCGGAGCAGACCCAGCCGCCCTTGCTCCAGGGCGAGACCACCAGCATCGGCACGCGGGGTCCGAGGCCGATCGGCACGCCGTTGTAGTTCTCGTCGCCGACCGGAACCGTGCTGCGGCCCTGATAGCCGTAGAAGCGGGTGTTCACCGGCGGCACCGGCGCCGGCACATGGTCGAAGAAGCCGTCATTCTCGTCGTAGTTCACGATCAGGACGGTCTTGGCCCAGACCTTCGGGTTGCTGGTCAGCGCCTCCAGGATCTTGTCGACGAAGGCCTGGCCGGCGGCGGGGGAGGCGTTGGGGTGCTCGCAGAAGGCGTCGGGGCAGATCACCCACGACACCTGCGGCAGCCGGTCGGCCTTGACGTCATCGGCGATCGCCCGCGCCAGCACGGCGTCGTAGGGATCCTCGTTCGAGGCCAGCTTGGGGCCGACATAGGCGCGGCCGCGCTTGTACAGGTCGGAGCTCTTGCTCAGCTTGCGGAAGTCGCGGTGATAGGCCAGCGAGTTGCAGCCGTAGTTGGAATAGGCCTGGTAGACCCGCCAGTCGATGCCGTGCCTCTCCAGCGTCTCGGCATAGGCTTCCCAGGCCAGCCCTTCCCAGGGCTCGTCCAGGTCCATGTCGCCGGTCCAGTTGTTGTCCAGCTCCTGGCCCTTCAGCCGGCGCTTCGGGTTCTGGGGATCGCGGCCGGTCAGGGTGTAGACGCTGGCGCCGCCGGTGAAGTACTGCCGGTTCGGTTCGGTGTTGGCGAAGATCGAGCAGTGGTTGGCGTCGCAGACGGTGAACGCGTCTGCCAGATGGGCGTAGAAGGGCAGGTCGGACGCGGTGTCGTAATAGCCCATCGACATCCGGCTCTTCAGCGGCACCCAGCTGTCCCAGCTCTTCCACAGCGACTGGTCCAGCTTCCAGCTGTGGTCGGTGCCGTCCATGTGCTGGGCGCTGGTGCTGCCGGTGTCGAGCCGGAACGGCAGGACGTAGTCCAGCTTCGCCTGGGCCGCGGGGTCGGCCTCGTACCAGCGTTGCCGCTCGTGCCAATGGTCCCAGTCGACATTCTGGTAGCCGGTGCGGCTGGCGCCGTTGCGGCCGACGCTCTGGTACCAGACCGGCCGGCCGCTCGGCAGCGGCGCCGGGCGCGGGTCGCCGAAGCCGCGGACGCCGTTCAGCGTGCCGAAATAATGGTCGAAGGACCGGTTCTCCTGCATCAGCACGACGATGTGCTCGACATCGCGCAGGGTTCCGGTGGCGTTATGGGCGGGAATCGCCAGGGCCTCGCGGATGCTGGCCGGCACGGCCATCGCGGCCGCGGCGGCGAGCCCGGTCTTCAGGAATTGGCGGCGGCTGTCGGAAGTCACGATCGGCGTCTCATGGCGGCAGGGGAATCGGACGCCGATCCTATAGCAGCGGAGCGTGACGGACCGGTTACGCCGGCCCCGGGGAAATGCCCGAAAGGGTCGATCGCGGTTGCACCGGCCACGGTCGCGGCGCAGTCTGGCGCCGAACGCCGCGGAGAGTTTCCGGACGGACCGAAGCATGACCGATCATCATCACCACGAGACACCTGACTGGCGCCTGAACGGGGTGCGCGTGATCCGCGGCACCGATCTCGACCCCAACACCGCCCAGACGCCGGGCATGGACCGCAAGGCAGCGATCAACGCGGCCCGGGTCGGGGCGCAGAAGATCTGGGCCGGCACCGTCACCATCCACCCGGACGCCAAGACCGGCGCGCACCACCACGGGCCGCTGGAGAGCGTGATCTACGTCGTTCGCGGCAAGGCCCGGATGCGCTGGGGCGAGAAGCTGGAATACGTCGCCGAGGCCGGGGCGGGCGATTTCATCTTCGTGCCGCCCTATGTGCCGCACCAGGAGATCAACGCCTCGACCGACGAACCGCTGGAATGCGTGCTGGTGCGCAGCGACAACGAGGCGGTGGTGGTCAATCTCGACATCGAGCCGGTGGAGAAGCCGGAGGCGGTCTACTGGGTCGACCCGATCCACAAGCATCCGTGACGGACGGCATGCGGATCGCGGTCGGCGGGTTCCAGCACGAGACCAACAGCTTCGCCACGGCGAAGGCCGGCTTCTCGCAGTTCGAGACGGCCGACGGCTGGCCCGGCCTGTCGCGCGGTGCGGCGCTGGCGCCGGCCCTGGCCGGGATCAACCTGCCGGCCGCCGGCTTCCTCGCCGCCGCGACGGCAGCGGGGCACGAGATCGCGCCGCTCTTGTGGTGCTCGGCCTCGCCCTCGGCGCCGGTGACCGACGACGCCTTCGAGCGGATCACGGCGATGCTGGTCGAGGACCTGCGCGCCGCCGGCCCGGTCGACGCCGTCTATCTCGACCTGCACGGCGCCATGGTCACCGAGAGCGTGCCGGACGGCGAGGGGGAGATCCTGGCCCGCATCCGCGCCGTGACCGGGCCGGACGTCCCGATCGTCGCGAGCCTGGACCTGCACGCCAACGTCACCCGACGGATGGTCGAGCTGTCCGACCTGCTGGTGCCGTACCGCACCTATCCGCATGTCGACATGGCCGAGACCGGGGCGCGGGCGGCGGCGCTGCTGGACCGCATCCTGTCCGGCTGGCGGCCGGGCAAGGCGTTCCGGCAGGCGGAGTTCCTGGTCTCGCTGGTGGCGCAATGCACGCTCGCCGACCCGGCGCGCCGCCTCTACGCGCTGATGGCAGAGCTCGAGCGCCGGCACGACGTCTCGCTCGGCTTCTCCATGGGCTTCCCGGCGGCGGATTTCGCCGATTGCGGGCCCAGCCTGGCCGGCTACGGCGCCGATCCCGCGGCGCTGGCTGCGGCGGTCGACGAGATGACGGCGGCGCTCGCCGCGGCCGAGCCGGAGTTCGTGCCGGTGCTGCTGCAGCCCGACGCGGCGGTGGCCGAGGCCCGGCGCCTGGCGGCCGGGGCGACGCGGCCGGTGGTGCTGGCCGACACCCAAGACAATCCCGGCGGCGGCGCCGAATCCGACGGGGTGGTGCTGCTGCAGGCGCTGATCCGCGGCGGCGCCGAGGGCGCGGTGCTGGGCCTGCTGGCCGATCCGGCAACGGCGAAGGCGGCGCATGCGGCCGGCGTCGGGGCGGTGCTGGACCGCGGCATCGGTGCCGGCAGCGCCTATCGCGGGCAGCAGCCGCTGCGGGCGGCCTGGACGGTGGAGGCGCTGGGCGACGGCCGCTTCACCGGCACCGGCCCGTTCTACGGCGGCAACCGCATGCAGCTCGGCCCGATGGCGCTGCTGCGCCATCCGGGCGGCGTCCGTGTCGCCGTCAGCAGCCGCAAGCAGCAGGCGGCCGACCAGGCGATGTTCCGCCATCTCGACGTCGAGCCCTCCGCCCAGAGGATCCTGGCGCTGAAGAGCTCGGTGCATTTCCGCGCCGATTTCGAGCCGATCGCCGAGGCGGTGCTGGTGGTCGAAGCGCCGGGCCCCAACCTGGCGGACCCCGCCGCCCAGCCCTTCACCCGTCTGCGCGACGGCGTCCGCCTGCGCCCGCTGGGTCCTGTGTTCTTCCGGCGTCGGTAAGAACCCAGCCGACTTCTGCGTTGCCTCTATTCTGCGGGGGCATGGCTGGGGGCGGTCTTGGCCCCCGCGCCCTTCGCCCCGCGCCGGAGCCAGCGGCCGAAGGACAGGGCGCCGTGGGTCAGGTCCTCGACATAGAGGTACAGCACCGGGGTGATGTAGAGCGTCAGCATCTGCGACACCACGAGCCCGCCGACCACGGCCAGGCCCAGCGGCTGGCGCAGCTCGGCACTCGCCCCTTGGCCGACCGCGATCGGCAGCGCGCCCATCAGCGCCGCCATGGTGGTCATCATGATCGGCCGGAAGCGCAGCGTGCAGGCGCGGTAGATCGCATCGCGCGCTGGCAGCCCCTCGCTGCGCTGCGCGTTCAGCGCGAAGTCGATCATCATGATCGCGTTCTTCTTGACGATGCCGATCAGCATCAAGACGCCGATGATCGCGATCACCGACAGGTCGGTGCGGAACAGCATCAGCGTGCCCAGCGCGCCGATCGCCGCCGAGGGCAGGCCGGAGAGGATCACCAGCGGATGGGTGAAGCTCTCATAGAGAATCCCGAGCACGATGTAGATCGTCAGCACCGCGCCGAGCAGCAGCAGCCCCTGGTTCTGCAGCGACTGCTGGAACACCTGGGCGTTGCCAGCATAGGCGGTGGTGATGGTCACCGGCAGGGCGATGTCGGACTTGATCCGGTCGATCTCCGCGGTCGCGTCGCTGAGCGACTTTCCGGCGGCGACGTTGAAGGAGATGGTGACGGCCGGCAACTGCCCCTGCTGGTTGACCGACAGCGGCCCGGCCGTGCGCTCCACCGTGGCGAAGGCGCCGAGCGGCACCAGCTGGCCGTTGGAGGAGCGGACATAGATCTTGTCGAGCGAATCCGCCGACCACGGGAAGGCGGGGTCGAGCTCGAGTATCACCTCATAGCTGTCCACCGACGTGAAGATGGTCGAGATCTGCTCGGTGCCGAAGCCGCCATAAAGCGTCGAGCGCAGCGCGTCGCTGGTGACGCCCAGCTGGGCCGCCTTGTCGCGGTCGACCTTCAGCGTCGCCTGCAGGGCGTTCAGCTGCAGGTCGCTGACCACGTCCTGCAGCACCGACGATCTGCGCATCCCGGTCGTCATCTTGCCGGCCCAGTTGTACAGCTCCTGCTGGTTCAGGCCCTGCATCACGAACTGGTATTGGGCGGAGGAGGTGCGGCCGCCGACCCGCAGGTTCTGCACCGGCACCATGTAGCTGTCGATGCCCGAGATCGGGCCGAGCTGGCGCCGCAGGTCGGAGATCACGGTGTCGAGCGGCGGGCGCTCTTCCTTCGGCTTCAGCTGCACGAACAGCCGGCCGGAGTTCAGTGTGCCGCCATAGCCGTTGGTGCCGACGCTCGACACCACGTCCTGGACATAGGGCGATTTCTGGAACACCTCGCGAACCTGGTTCTGCAGCCCGATCATGGCGTCGAAGGACACGTCCTGCCGGGCCTGGGTGGTGACCTGCAGCTGGCTCAGATCCTCGGTCGGGAAGAAGCCCTTCGGGATCGCCTGGAACAGCAGCATGGTGCCGGCGATGGTGCCGAAGAACACCAGCAGCATCACCGGCCGGTGCGCCAGGCACCAGCGCAGCGTCCGCGAGTAGAAGCCGAGGATGGCGTCGAAGCCGCGCTCCAGCGTCCGGCCGATCGCCCCTTCCGGCTTCTCCTCGTCATGGGCGTGCAGGAAGCGCGAGCACATCATCGGCGTCAGCGTCAGCGACACGAAGGCCGAGGCCGCGATCGACATGGTCACGACGACCGCGAATTCGTTGAAGATCCGGCCGACCACGCCGCCCATCAGCAGCACCGGGATGAACACCGCGACCAGCGACAGGGTGATCGACAGGATGGTGAAGCCGATCTCGCGGCTGCCCTTCAGCGCCGCCTCGAAGGGCTTCATGCCCTCCTCGATGTAGCGGACGATGTTCTCCAGCATCACGATCGCGTCGTCGACCACCAGGCCGACCGACAGGGTCAGGCCGAGCAGGGAGATATTGTCGATCGAGAAGCCGCACAGATACATGCCGGCGATGGTGGCCACCAGCGAGATCGGCACCGTGATCGTCGGGATGATGGTGGCCGACACGCGGCGCAGGAACAGGAAGATCACCATCACCACGAGCGCGATGGTCAGGCCGAGCGTGAACTGCACGTCGGTGACCGCCTGGCGGATCGAGGTCGACCGGTCGTTCAGCACGCTGATCTTCACCGAAGGCGGCATGTCGGCGCTGAACTTCGGCAGCAGCTCCTTCACCGCGTCGACGATGGCGACGGTGTTGGCGTCGGGCTGGCGCTGCACCGCCAGCACGATCGACCGGTTCTGGTCGAACCAGCTCGCCGTCTGGTCGTTCTCGACGGAATCGATCACCTTGGCGACGTCGCCCAGCCGCACCGGCATGCCGTTGGGCGAGGCCACGATCAGGTCGGCGAAGGCCTTGGCGTCGTACATCTGCGTGTCGGCCTGCAGGATCAGCTGCTGCTGCGGGCCCTGCAGGGTGCCGACCGGGGTGTTGACGTTGGCGGCGGCGACCGCCTTCTGGACGTCGTCGACGCTGATGCCGCGGTGGTTCAGCGCGTCGGGGTCGACCTGGATGCGGACGGCGTATTTCTGGCTGCCGTAGATCGACACCTGGGCCACGCCGGTCAGCGTCGACAGGCTGGGCGAGATCACCTGCTCGGCATAGTTGTCGAGTGTCGACAAGGGCAGCGTGTCGCTGCTGACCGACAGCAGCATGATCGGCGCGTCGGCCGGGTTGACCTTGCGGTAGCTCGGCGGCGAGGTCATCTCCGGCGGCAGCTTGCGCTGCACCGCGGTGATGGCGGACTGGACGTCGGCGGCGGCGGCGTCGATGTCGCGGTTCAGGTCGAATTCCAGGGTGATGGTGGTCGACCCCTGGGTCGAGGTCGCGGACATCGACTGGATGCCGGCGATGGTCTCGAACTGCTTCTCCAGCGGCGTCGCCACCGAGCTCGCCATCGTGTCCGGGCTGGCGCCGGGCAGGCTGGCCGAGACGTTGATCACCGGGAAATCGGTGTTGGGCAGCGCCGCGATCGGCAGCTGGCCGAAGGCGAACAGCCCGGCCATGACCATGGCGACCGTCAGCAGGGTCGTCATCACCGGGCGGCGGATGCAGAGCTCCGAGAGGTTCATGGCTCTTGTCCCCGCGCCCGGATCAGGTCGGGCTGACGGCGGAGGCGACGCCGTCCGCGCGCGGCGCCGCCGGGGCCGTGCCGGCCGTCTTCTCGGTGATGCGGCTGCCCTGCATCAGCCGCAGCTGGCCCTCGGTCACCACCTTCTCGCCCGGCTTCAGCCCCTGGGCGACCACGGCGGTGTCGCCGACCGTCCGCGCCACCGTCACCGGCCGCATCTCGGCGGTGCCGTCGGGCCTGGCGACGAAGACGAAGGCACCGTCCTGGCCGGCCTGCAGCGCCACGGTCGGCACCGTGATGGCGTTGTCCTGGGTGCCGAGCTGCAGCGCCACCCGCACGAACTGCCCCGGCCACAGCGCGAAGGCGCCGTTATCGAAGGTCGCCTTCAGCGGGATCGTTCCCGATTTGGTGTCGACGGTGCTGTCGATGAAGCTCAGCTGGCCGCTGGCGATGCGGCGCTGGCCGTCGCTGTCGAAGGCCTCGACCTTCGGCGGGGCCGGGCTGGTCATCGCCGCGCGGATGGCGTCCAGGTTCCGCTCCGGCACGGTGAAGGCGATCCGGATCGGCGTCATCTCGGTGATGGTGACCAGGCTGGTGACGGCGCCGCTGGTGGCGTTGCTGTTGGTGGTGTTGGCCTTGACCAGGTTGCCGGCGGTGACCGAGACGACGCCGAGGCGGCCGGTGATCGGCGCCCGGATCTGGGTGTAGGACAGGGTCAGCTGGGCCTGGTCGAGATTGGCCTGGTCTGCGGCGACGCTGGCCTCGGCCCCCTTGGCGGCGGCCATCGCCAGGTCATAGGCCTGCTGCGAGACCGCGCCGGTCCTGACCAGCGGCTTGTCGCGCTCGACATCCGCCGCGGTCTGGTCGCGCTGGGCCTGGTCCTTGGCCAGGTTGGCCTGGGCCAGGGCGACGGCGGCCTTCGGCGGCTTGTCGTCGAGGGTGAACAAGAGGTCGCCGGCCTGGACGGTCTGGCCGTCGGCGACATGCACCTGCATCACCTGGCTGTCGATGCGGGACGTGACCAGGACGGTCGAGATCGGCTCGACCGTGCCGATGGCGGAGATGGCGGTGGCGACCGGTTTCTGCTCGACCGAAGCGGTGACCACCGGGATCGACCGGCCCGCGTTCTTCGCGCCGGACTGGCCGGCCTCGGCGGTCTTGCCGCTGCGCTCGATCGCGTCGGCGTTGCCGAAGCGTTGCCATGCGACCGCGGCAACGGCGATGCCGAGGACCGCGACGACCCCCAAAACCGAGCGCTTCATGGCCTGATTCCCGCAGCCGGACTGCACCGGAAAAACGCCTGCCCGCCCCGGTGCCTCACCGACATGTAAGACTTTTGTGCACTGCGATGGGGTTAATAATTTTCAATGCGGCAGATGCGACGGAATGCAAAATGCCGCACGAGTGATGGGATCCGGCGCAGCCGTATCCGAACCAAGAATGGTCGAGCGCGAGTATCCTTTGACTAGACAATCAGCAGCGATTGCAATTCAATGAGTAGCCAATCGCTTGGTAAGAGATAGACAATGGCAAAGGACATGCTGCTGACCGTCCGGATGGACGCCAAGTTGCACAGGGCGTTCATGGACGCGGCACACGCTCTGGACCGGCCTGCGTCCCAGGTCGCACGGGATCTGGTGCGAGGCTTCGTGCAACGGCAATCGCGAACCGTCGAGTTCGAGGAGGCCATGCGCCGGCACGAGGCCAGGCTGGCACAAGACGTGCCGCAGGGCACCGAGGAGGAGTACCTGGCGTTCCTGGCGGAGAAGGTTCGGCTCGGCCGCGAGGACATCGCCGCCGGCCGCACCGTTTCGCATGAACAGGTCGTCGCCGAGGGCGAGGCAAGGCGAGCCGAGCTGCTGAAACGGCTCGGTAAGCGGTGAAGGTTGAATGGACCTCGCGCGCGCTTCGCGACAAGGACGACATCTTCCTCTACATCGCTGCCGATGACATCGATGCGGCGTCCCGCATGGACGCTCTGTTCGACGAGGCCGCTGCCCGGCTGGCCGAGTTCCCGTATCTCGGTCATCTGGGCGATCAGCCCGGTACGCGGGAGATCCTGCCGCACCGGAGCTACCGGCTCGTCTACGAGATCAGGGACGGAACTGTGTTCGTTCTGACCCTGATCCATACGGCCAGGCTCTGGCCGCCGGCCCCCTGACAGAGGGAAGGACGGGAGGGCGGCGGCCTTACAGCCGCCCGTTCACCGCATCCACGAACACGGCGCGCAATTCGTCGGCCTTGACCGGCTTGGCGTTGCTGCCGGTCGACGGGTCGGCCTCCGCCATCCGTCCGATCTCCTCGGCCCGGTTGTCGCCGATGCCGATCTCCTTCAGCGTGTGCGGGATGCCGATCTCGCGGCGCAGGTCCAGCACCCAGATCAGGACGGTGTCGAAGCCGGGCTTCGACAGGTCGATATAGCGGCCGAGGCGCTCCATCCGGCCCGCGATGGCGTCGCGGTTGTGGACCATGCAGTACGGCATCAGGATGCCGTTCAGCAGGCCGTGATGGGCGTCGTACAGCGCGCCGAGCGGGTGGGCGAGGGAGTGGATCGACCCCAGCCCCTTCTGGAAGGCGGTGGCGCCCATGCTGGCGGCGACCAGCATGTTGCTGCGGGCCTCCAGGTTGCGGCCGTCCTTGACCGCGACCGGCAGCCAGTCCCGGATCAGGCGGATGCCCTCCAGCGCGATGCCGTCGGCCATCGGGTGGAAGCCGGGGGCGCAGAACGCCTCCAGGCAATGGGCCAGCGCGTCCATGCCGGTGGCGGCGGTGACATGCGGCGGCAGGCCGAAGCTCAGCTCCGGGTCGGCGATCACGACGACCGGCATCATCTTCGGATGGAAGATGATGCGCTTCACATGCGCCTCCTCGTCGGTGATGACGCCGGCGCGCCCGACCTCCGACCCGGTGCCGGCGGTGGTCGGAATGGCGATCACCGGGGCGATCCTCGACGCGTCGGCACGGGTCCACCAGTCGCCGATGTCCTCGAAATCCCACAGCGGGCGCGACTGGCCGGCGTGGAAGGCGATGGCCTTGCCGGCGTCCAGCGGGCTGCCGCCGCCGAAGGCGATGACGCCGTCATGGCCGCCGGCCTTATAGACCGCGACGCCGTCGGCGACGTTCTTCCCGGTCGGGTTCGGCTTGACGTCGCTGAACACGGCGGTCGGGATGCCGGCGGCCTCGTTGGCGGCAATGGCGTCGGCGATCATCGCCAGCTTGGCCAGGCCGGGGTCGGTCACCAGCAGCGGCCGCTGCAGGCCATGGGCCTTGCACAGGTCCGGCAGCTCCTTGATCCGGCCGGGGCCGAACTTCACCGCGGTCGGGTAGTTCCAGTTGCCTTTGAGCATCGGTGGACTCGCTCGGACTTGGTTGTGAAGGCCCCTTATTGTCATCACCGGGCTTGACCCGGTGATCCAGGGGCCGTTGAGGGCGGTGCTTGCCGCCCCTGGATGCTCGGGTCAAGCCCGAGCATGACAGGAGGGGGCGCCGGTCAGGGAAGCCGCAGGTGGAAGGATTTCGGCCGGGTGAGATAATCATAGCCGAGGGTCGAAAGGGTGCAGCCGCGGCCGGACTCCTTGACGCCGGTCCAGGCCAGGGCCGGGTCCAGATAGTCGCAGCGGTTCAGGAACCAGGTGCCGGTCGCCACCTGGTCGCCGATGGCGATGGCGGCATCGACGTCGCGGGTGAAGACCGACGCGGTCAGCCCGTAGGGGCTGTCGTTCATCAGCCGCACCGCCTCCTCGTCCGACGCCACCTTCATGATGCCGACGACCGGGCCGAAGCTCTCCTCGGTCATCACCCGCATCGAATGGTCGACGCCGGTCAGCACCTGCGGCGCCAGATAGGGCGTGCCGGCCTGGTCGGCGGCGAAGCCCCTGACGTCGATCAGGGCGCGGGCGCCCTGGCGCACCGCTTCCGCGGTCTGACCGCGCACGAAATCGGCGGCCGAGGCGCGGACCATGGGGCCCAGCGTCGTCGCCTCCTCGGTCGGGTCGCCCAGCACATATTGCCGGGTCAGCTCGACCGCGCCCTCGACGAAGGCGTCATAGACCGAGGCGTGGACATAGATCCGCTCGATGCCGCAGCAGGACTGGCCGGAGTTGAAGAAGGCGCCGTCGACCAGCGTCTCGACCGCGTGCTTCAGGTCGGCATCGGCGCGGACATAGCCGGGGTCCTTGCCGCCGAGCTCCAGCCCGACGCCGACGAAGCGGCCGGCCGCGGCCTCCTCGACCGCGCGGCCGCCGGGGACCGATCCGGTGAAGGCGACGAAATCGACCGCGCCGCTGCCGATCATCTTTGCGGTGGTCTCATGGTCGGCGTGGATGTGCTGGAACACGCCCGGCGGCAGGTCCCTGAGCGCCTGGGCGAAGCGTTCGGCACATAGCGGGGTCTGGTGCGAATGCTTCAGGATCACCGCATTGCCGGCCATCAGCGCCGGGACCACGGCGTTGACCGCGGTCAGATAGGGGTAGTTCCAGGGGGCGACGACGAAGACGATGCCCAGCGGGTCGCGCCGGATGAAGCGGCGGAAGCCCTCCTTCGGCCCGACGTCGATGTCGGCCAGCGCGCCCTCGGCGACCGAGATCATGTAGCGCGCGCGCTCCTCGAAGCCGCGCACCTCGCCGGGGGTGTAGCGGACCGGCCGGCCCATCTGCCAAGTGATCTCGCGCGCGATCTCCGGCCCGGCGGCGACGAAGGCGTCGACCGCGGCGGACAGCAGGCGCGCCCGCTCCGACACCGGCACGCGCCGCCATTCGGCCTGGGCCACCCGGGCGCGGGCCAGGGCCGCCTCGGCCTCGGCCGGCGTCGCCAGCGGCCGCTCGACATAGATGCCGCCGTTCACCGGCGTGATGGTCTTCAGGATTTGGGTCATTCGGGAACTCGGGACTGCCTCTCTGCGGCGCGCATCTTGCGGCCATCGCCCGGGATTTCCCAAGAGGGATCGCGGCCCGGACCGGGCCGCGTCCGACGCATGGCCAAGCAGCCCTAATTCATCGCCGCGATCGGCACCGGCCGGGTCATCAGGTCGACATAGAGGTCGAAGAAGCGGCGGTTGTCGAACTGCTTCACCACCTTGATCTTCTGCAGCAGCCTGGTCGGCTGCTCCTGCCAATAGCCGAAGGTGCGGCCGTAGCCGGGACCGAAGGCGATGTCGACGTCGACGAACAGCTCCTCGACCTTGGTCGCGTAGCTGGGGTCCACCAGATAGGCGAGGGCGAGCGTGTCGAAGACGTTGACGGTCGCCTTCGGATCCTTGGCGAAGGCCTTCGCCATCCAGGTGTCCTTGAACAGCGCCGGGATCGGGCCGCCGGCGGCGACGATGCGGTCGTAGTCGGGCTTGGTCAGCTGGGTGATGTCGGTGACGTCGAGGGGGATGACGGCCTGGTCGATCGGCTCGCGCATGACGATGCGCGTCGCCTCCGGGTCGATCCAGACATTCATCTCGGCGGCGGGGGTGGTGTTGCCGCGGACGTCGAAGGCGCCGGCCATGTAGACGATCTTCTTGATCAGCGGCACGATCTCCGGGCTCTTGCGCACCGCCAGCGCGATGTTGGTCGCCGGGCCGATCACCAGCAGCGACACCTCGTGCGGGTTGGCCTTCACCGTGTCGACGATGAAGTCGATCGCGTCCTCGTCGCGCAGCTTTGCCTTCTGGGCGAAGCCGTCCGGCGGCGCCACCAGGTCGGCATCGGCCGGCTGCGGCCGATGGAACGCGGTCTTGTAGCTCTCGCCGAAGCCGAACAGGGTGCGCTCGCTCTCGAAGCTCTCCGGGTCGTGCACCAGCGGCAGGTTGGCGCCGGCATGGACGCCGACCTTGTCCGCGATGCCCAGGCGCTCGACCGCGCGCAGCGCGTCCGCCACCTCCTGCTTCAGCCAGTTGTTGCCGGTCACCACTGTGACACCCAGCAGGTCGATCACGCCCTGGCGGTCGAGCTGCGCGGCCATGATCAGGACCTGGCCGTCATCCCCCGTGGTGCTGAAGTCGGTGTCCAGGATGACCTTCTCGGCGGCCACGGCCGGTGCCGCAGCCAACGCCCATGCTGTCACGGCGGCGGCGATCCATCGCTGCATCTTCTGTGCCTCCTCCTGCGCGGACCTGCGTCCTTCCGGTTGGGAGGCGGCGGTCCGGTGTCCTACGATGGCACGCTTCGGCCGCCGCCTGCAGCCGGTACGACACGGAACGCCATGACGATCGAGCTATGCGCCCTGCGCGCCGAGGATCCGGCCCGGATCGCCGCGGTCGAGGGCGGTGCGGCCTGGAACGCGGATGCCGCGCTCTGGGCCGGCTATCTCGCCGACCAGGCCGCCGGCCGGCGGACGGTGCGGCTCGCCTGGAACGGCGACTGGCCGGTCGGCTACGGCACCCTGGTCTGGGAGTCGGATTATCCGCCGTTCCGGGCCGGGGCGGTGCCGGAGATCAACAATCTGGTCGTTGCCGCCTCGGCCCGAGGCCGCGGCATCGGCTCGGCCCTGATCCGGGCGTTCGAGGATCTGGCCCGCCAGGCCGGCCGGGAGCGAATCGGCCTCGGCGTCGGCCTCTACGCCGATTACGGCCCGGCCCAGCGGCTCTATGGCGGGCTCGGCTACCGGCCGGACGGAAACGGCATCACCTGGCAGGAGCGTCCGGTGGTGCCGGGCGACTCGGTGCCGGTCAACGACGACCTCGTGCTGTGGCTGATCAAGCGGCTGTGAGCGCCCAAAACGCCGGCATCGGCCTCGGAAGAGGGCAAAATTTGGGCAAATCTCTCCGTGATCAATTTTTAATCTGATTTCGCTTGCAGCGGCCGCCGCGACATGCTTATGTTGCAGTGCGATATGCAGTGATGAGCTGCTGTCGTAACGCACTTCTTGGGCGTTTCCTCCCTAAACTCGGGCCGCAGCAATGCGGCCTGTTTTTCTTTTGGGGGACAGGCCAACCCCCGATCCGCCGCTCAGGCCCGGGCCGAAGCCGTCACGAAGGCGGCGAGCTCCCGTCCGAACCGGGCCGGCTCCTCATAGAAGGGGCTGTGGCCGCTCTCCGCATAGACCGAGAGGCGGCTGTCGGGATGGAGCGTCTTGATCCGCTCCGACATCGCCAGGCGGACCAGCCGGTCATGGACCCCATGCGTCAGCAGGATCGGGCCGGCATAGGCCTGGAACACCGGTTCCAGATCCGGCGTCGTCGTCTTGACGAAACCCTCCCCCACCGCCCGCGCGGCCATGCCGTTGACGACCAGCATGCGCTGCAGCTCGACGCCCGTCGGCGGCTGGTGGAAGCAGGCTTCGAGAAAGCGCGCCGTCTCCGCCGTCCGCTCGGCCAGGTCGGGCGAGGTGGTGGTGCGGGCGAAGGTGCCCGCCAGCGGCGTCAGCAGGTCGGGCGACAGCTTGGTGACCGCGTCGACCAGGTTGATCCCCGCGACCTGCGCGCCGCCATATTTCCGCAGATACGCGCCGGCCACATAGCCGCCGAGCGACCAGCCGACCAGGACGGGGCGGCGGAGCTTCGCGCCGGCGATCACGACGTCGACGTCGTCCGCCCACCGGTCGGCATACGCATAGGCGTCGGGGGAGGGCGGCTTGTCCGAATCGCCATGGCCGCGGAGGTCGAAGCGGACCAGACGGAAGCCGGCCAAGGCCGGGTCGGCGAACTGCTTGTCCCAGCTCAGGCGGCTCTGGCGCAGCCCGTGGATGAACAGGATCTCCGGCGCCTGCGGGTCTCCCTGCGCCTCACCTGTCAGCGTCGTGCCGTCCGAGGACCGGACGGAGAAGGTCTCTTGCGGCTGCGGCGCGGCGAACCCGAATCTGGCCTGGGCGGCCAGGGCGGCGAGGCCGGCCGCGCCGGCCAGGAAGCTGCGTCGTGAGGGGCTCATCAGCGTCATCCATGTTGTTTATCGATCACTAATCAACTTGTTTGACGCCGGCCGTCAAGATGTTGTTTAGTGGTCGATATGGAACCGGATGCGAAATCGCGCGGCGGGCGGCCGTGGAGCTTCGACCGCGACATGGCGGTCGAGACCGCGATGCGGCTGTTCTGGCGGCACGGCTATGAAGGGGTCTCGGTCGGCGACCTGACCAAGGCGATCGGCATCGCGCCGCCGAGCCTCTATGCCGCCTTCGGCAGCAAGGCCGGGCTCTACCAGGAGGCGCTGAACCGCTACGAGCAGAGCCTCGGCTCGCTCGACATGATGCCCGTCGCCTCGGCCGCCACGTTGGCGGAGGCGGTGCGGCGGCTGCTCGAGTCGGCCGTCGGAGCCGTCACCCATCCCGATCGCGAGCGCAGCTGCATGGTCTCCAGCGGCATGACCGCCTGCCATCCCGACCACGCCGCGCTGGCCCGCGATCTCGCCACGCGGCGCGACGCCATGCGCAAGCGGATCGCGCAGGCCCTGGCGCCCTTCGCCGATGCCGGCGAGGCGGGCCGCCTCGCCCGGCACCTGGTGGCGGTCATGCAGGGCATCTCGATCCAGGCCAAGGACGGTGCCTCGCCGGCGGAGCTGCAGGAGATCGTCGAGGACATGGTCGCGGGCGTCGCGGCGCGGTCGTCCGGCGGTGGACAAAGCCATCGGGGGGCATGAGGCATGGCCCGACAGCAACTGCAGCAGGTGCGCCACGCCGACGCATTCGGACCCTGGTCGAGCCGATCGGCGCCGACACGGTGATGCGTGGAGTTCAGGGTTTGCGGCCGATGACTGCGCCGTTGGCGGCGGGGGCATCGAAGCGGATCGTCTTGATGTCCGTGAAGCCGGCCGCGGTGAGCCAGTCACCATACTCAGCGGCGGTGTAGCTCCGTCCCCAGGTCTCGATGAGCATGTTGAGGCTCATCAAGGCCGCGCCGACCGGCCCGTCCTTGGTGTCGTCGACGAGCTGGTCGGAGATGATGACCTGCCCGCCGGGCGGCAGCGCGGCAAAACATTTGCCAAGGATGGCGCGGCAGTCATCCTCGGCCCAGTCATGCAGGATCATCGACAGCAGGATGGCGTCGTATCCGGCGGGCAGTTGCGCATCGGCGAAGAAATCGCCCTCGACGAGGCCGATGCGGTCACCGAGGCCGGCCTGGTCGATCTTGGGCTTGGTCAACGCACAGACGAAGGGCAGATCGTACACGGTCGCCTTCAACTGCGGATAGCGGTTGCACAGGGTAATGTCGTTGGCCGCTCCGCCACCGCCCACATCCAGCAGCCTCCTGACCGCGGACAGGTCCGTCGCGTCCGCCAGCACCCGGGATGTGGTGATGGACAGCGCGTACATCGCCTCCCAGAAGATGCCCACCAGCGTCGGATCCTCGCCGTCGAACAGCGATTTCTGGCGGGTCGGGTCCCAGGTGAGGGGCCGGTTGCCGTACAGGGCGTCCTTCAGGCGCATCCAGGCCGGGTATTCACGGCGGTCGGCCATCTCGACCCAGCCGCCGAAGTACTGGGGTTTGCCCTGGACCAGGTACTCCTCGGACATCGGGGAGTTGACATAGTGCTCGCCGCGCCGCTCCAGCAGCCCCAGCGCGGCACATGCGGTGAGGAGCATCTCCGATGGACGGCGCTCCATGCCGTATTGCCGGGCGCATTGTTCGATGGTGAGGCCCGGCGTGCCGGAGAGGCGGGTGAACAGCTGGAGCTCATGCGCCACCGCCAGTATCTTCGCGGCCCAGAAGCCGGTGACCAGGGCCATGAGGGGCTCGGCGCTCGGCGCCAGGTCGGGAGATGTCACGGCAGTCGATTCCTTCGGTGAGAGTGGGGGGCGATCGTCGGCGATCGGTGCAGGAGTGCGGTCAGGTCGCCGCGGGCACGGCCTCGCCCGTGAGGAAGCGACCGAGGGCGGCCGCGTCGTAGGCGTTCTCCCAGTGCTCGATGACCCGGCCGTCACGGAAGCGCCACAGCCCGCAGAAGGGCATCCCGATGTCGCGGCCGTTCAGGCGCGCGCGCAGAACGCCCAATACGGCTCCGAAATGGTCGTTGGCGGTGATGTCCTGAACCTCCATGACCAGCGTGTTGGCCGTCAGGCGGATCAGTTCGAGCTCGTGGGCGAGAACGGCGTCCTTCCCCACGACCTGTGGTGGTCCGCCCGAGGCGCCCCGATCCGCGGTGTGCAGCACGACGTCGTCATCGGTGTGCTCGGCGATGCGGCTGAGGTCGGCGTAGATGGCGCGCAGCGTCTCGATGTTGGGATGCGCGTTTGGCCTGGTCATGAGCTCCTCCGTCGGTTGCGGGTGGCCGGTCACCGCTCCGGCCGCCAGATCGCGGGCTTCACCCGGTCGACCGCAGCGGTGATGGCGGCCATGTCGGCATCGCTCAGCCGGAGGTCGGCGGCGCGTGCGTTCTCTTCGAGATGGGTGATGGACGTGGTGCCCGGGATCAGCACCGTGGCCGGGGAGTGGTGCAGCAGCCAGGCGAGGGCGAGCTGGGACGGGGTCGCACCATAATCCGCGGCGATCGGGGCAAGGACGCTGTCGGACCCGACGAGGCCGCCATGCCCCAGCGGGAACCAGGGAATGAAGGCGATGTTGTGCCTTTCCGCATGGCGCAGGGTGTCCTCGTCGGTGCGGTCGGCGATGTTGAACAGGTTTTCCACCGCGACGATGTCGGCGACCGCGCGGGCTCGGGTCAGCTCGTCGATCGTGACCCCGGGCTGCCCGGACAGCCCGATATGGCGGATCTTGCCCTGCTCCTGGAGGCGGGCGAGCTCGCCGATCTGGTCAGCCAGTGGTACGGCCGGGTCGATGCTGTGCAGCTGGTAGACACGGATGCATTCCAGGCCGAGGTTGCGAAGGCTCAATTCGACCTGCTGGCGCAGATACTCGGGACGGCCGAGCGGCACGATATACGGCGGACGGTCCTCGCTGTGGATCCAGTCCTTCGGGCCCGAGCGAAGCATCCCGCCTTTGGTGCAGATCACCAGGTCGTCAGGGTAGGGGTGCAGGGCACGACGGATGATCTGTTCGTTGTTGCCGGGGCCGTAGGAGTCGGCGGTGTCGATGAAGTTGATGCCGAGGTCGACGGCGCGGCGCAGCAATCGGATGGCGCCCTCGGGATCGATCGGGTCGCCCCACATTCCGGGACCGGTCAGGTGCATCGCGCCATAGCCCAGGCGATTGATGGACAGGTCGCCTCCGATGGTCAGCTGCATGGTGGTCTCGGTCTCTACGACGGTCATGACGTGGCCTCCTTGGCTGGAACCAGAACTTCTGCGATCGAGGGAGGGGTGTTGGTGACCCAGGTGCCTAGGGTGATCTCGGCGGTGATGCCCGGCCCGAATCCGGCGACGATGCCGTGCGCGCCGTCGGGAACGATGCCCGCGACGAACAGGCGGCGCAGGGCGTCCAGGACGACGGCGGATGCGATGTTGCCGTGCTCGGTGAGGGTGGCGCGGCTGTGGGCGAACATGCCGGGCTCGACGCCGAGGAAATGCGACAGGTCATCGAGGATGCGCGGGCCGCCGGCGTGGATGACGTAGAAGTCCAGGGCGGAGGCGTCCCATCCGTGTTCGGCGGCCACGGACCGCAGCTCCGGGGCGAGCTGCTCCATCGTCCTGGGCACCCTCCGGTCGAGGCGAAAATGGAAGCCTGTGGCCTTGACTGCATAGGAGATCCAGTCCTCGGTGCCGAGGACGAGGCGCGATCCGTTGCGGGCCAGGGACATCCCCGTGCCGCCCTCGCCACGCACCACGGCAGCGGCCACCGCATCGCCGAACAGGCCGTTGGACAGCAGGTTGCCGACGCTGAGATCGGTGGGCTGGTAGCACAGAGAGCAGAACTCGCACGCGACGATGAGCACATTGGCTCCGGGGTGAGCCAGGCAGAAGTCGTGGGCGCGGTTGATGGCGGCTCCGCCGGCGGCACAGCCGAGCTGGGCGATCGGCAATTGCCGAGTATCGCTGCGGAAGCCGAGCTGATTGATCATCCAGGCGGTGAGCGACGGCATCATGAAGCCGGTGCATGAGACGTAGATGATCGCGTCGATCCGGTCCGCGGTGACCCGCGCATTGGCCAGGGCCTCGTCGACCACGGCCGGGACGCGTGCCTTGGCCTCGCGCACATAGACGAGGTTGCGCGCCTCGAAGCCCGGGTGGCGCAGCGCATCCTCGATCGGCTGCACCAGGTGACGCTGGCGGACGCCGGTGTTGGCGACCAGCCGCAGGACCAGCGGCAACTCGGCGTGATCGGCGTGGAGCCGCCTGGCCAACTCCAGAGTCTGCTCCATGCTGATGGTGTGTTCAGGCACAGCCACCGCCGGACAGCAAAGTACTGGCATCACACACTCCTTGCTGTGGGAACCAGGCAGAGACAGCTGAGCAGCGGGGAGTCCCCGATGCCCCGGATTCCGTCGTCTATTGGAGCCGGCCGGGCCCTTGCCGCGGGATCTCGACGATCACCGCGGGCCGGGACTGAGTTGATTGCGGAAGCCCGCCGCTCAGCCTCGGATTTCTTGCGCGCCCACCATCGGCGTGGCGGGCATGGCCCACCTGGCCGAACGACCCCGGTACATGTTCGATGATGTCGATCGCCCGTTCCGCGCCAACACAAATGCCCCTGACTGAGTCAAGATGATCTGCATGCTTTACCCTTTCGGACTAAAGCGCCGAACGCACGGCTGAGTCGATATCCTCTATTTTCATTATGGTCGGAAATCATCCGTAAGAACGACTCATATCGATCTGCATGATGGAGTCAAGAATTTATTTATGACTATCAATTTATGTGGTTAATTTGGGCGTTGATTTAGATTTTTAGAAATTTATGACTCACAGTCATCTACAAATTCTATAATTTTAAATATAATTTTTCTAAAACAGACGGAATTTGTGGGAATACGGCCCATTAAGTTCCGTGCGTATTGATGTTCACGCGATTGATCGATAATTGATCGAGATGTTCGATCGTTAATAACATTAAGAGATCACAGGTATATGGAGCTCTGTTGCTTCGCCTGGCGGCACCATGCTGTCGCGTTGGAGGCGGTCGAGCTGCTGCGGCCACCCGACGGGGGCCGAGGTCTACCGGACGCCCGAAGCCTGATCTACGTCCTGTCCTCCGGCACCGCGATCCGCACCCCGGCGGCGTCGCAGCGGCGGGCGAAGTCGGGCGGGGGCGGGCGGTCGGTGAGGACCAAGTCGACATCGGCCAGGCTGCACACCTTCACCGGCGCCTCGCGGCCGAACTTGCTGTGGTCGGCGATCACCCAGGTCTCCGCAGCCTGGGCCATCGCCGCATGCGAGAACTCGGCCTCGAACAGGTGGAAGTCGACCAGCTCGCCGCGGCCGTTGATGCCGCCGACCGACAGCACGGCGCAGCGCACCTGGAACTGGCGCAGGAAGGCGATGGCGGAGGGGCCGAAGGCGGCGACGTCGTCGCCATTGACCTCGCCGCCGCACAGGAAGATGCGGTTGTCGTTGCGCGGCGCCAGGCGGCAGGCGATCTCGGCCGAATTGGTCACCACCACCAGCCGGGAATGATGCGCCAGCGCCTGGGCGACATAGGCCGAGGTGGTGCCGTTGTCGAGGATGATCGGGTCGCCGTCGGCGATGCGGGCGGCGACCAGGGCGGCCACCGCCTGCTTGGCCTCGCGGTGGCGCTGCATCCGGCGCTGGAACGGCGGCTCCTCCAGCCCGTCCGGCAGCATCACCCCGCCATGGAAGCGGATCACGGCGCCGGTCTCGATCAGCGGCTTGACGCTGCGCCGGATGGTCTCGGTCGAGACCTCGAAGCGGCGCGCCAGCGCGGCGATGCTGCAACTGCCGGATTCGCGCACGGCGTGCAGGATCTCGCCCTGCCAACGGTTGGACAACATCGGCCCTGCGGCGTTCCCTCGCTCCGGACAATGGCCCTAGCATATCGGCCGGGCCGGACGGCGTGTCCAGCTTCGATCGCGGTCAACCGTCAGATTGAGGTGGGTTTGTCACGCGGCGAGCGCCGTTTTCAATAAGAAGCCACATCTTGATTTGGCTTTGTGTGGATTTGCGGTGCTTCGAGATTGACGGCGGGGATGGCACGGCCTATCCGTCGGTCAGGGAGGCGGGAAATGCCGGAGGCATCGGACATCATCGCCGGGCTGGGCTGCTGGAGCGGGCGTGTCATCGTCGCGCCGCTGGCCGGCGGGCTGACCAACCGCAACTACCGGGTCGACGACGCCGCCGGGATCCATGTCGTGCGGCTGGGCGCCGACATCCCGCACCATCACATCCTGCGCTTCAACGAGCTGGCGGCCAGCCGCGCCGCCGCAGATGCCGGCATCTCGCCCGCGGTGGAGCACGCCGAACCCGGCATCCTGGTGACCCGCTTCGTCGCGGGCGAGACGCTGACGCCCGAGCGGGTGCGGCAGCAGGCGCCGCGGGTGCTGGAGCTGGTGCGCCGCGTGCACCATGAGATGCCGGCCCATCTGCGCGGCCCCGTCCTGGCCTTCTGGGTCTTCCACGTGCTGCGCGACTACGCCCACGCCCTGGAAGGGCGGCGGCCGGCGGCGGAGCTGGCCGGGCTGCTCGATCGCGCTGCGCGATTGGAGGCGGCGGTGGGGCCGGTCGAGCTGGTGCTGGGCCACAACGACCTGCTGGCCGCGAACTTCATCGACGACGGCCGGCGGCTGTGGCTGGTCGACTGGGACTATGCCGGCTTCAACAGCCCGCTGTTCGACCTCGGCGGCCTGGCCTCGAACAACGGCTTCTCGGCGGCGGAGGAGGCGGCGATGCTGGACGCCTATTTCGGCGCCCCAGTCTCGACGGATCTGCGCCGGCGTTACGCCGCGATGAAGGCGGCGTCGCTGCTGCGCGAGGCGATGTGGAGCATGGTGTCGGAGATCCATTCGACGCTGGAGTTCGACTACGCCGCCTATACCGACGAGAACCTGCGGCGCTTCGAGAGCGCCTGGGACGACTTCCAGAGGATGCCATGAACGCCTTTCCCACCCAGGCCCGCGCCGTGGTCATCGGCGGCGGCATCGTCGGGGTCTCGACCGCCTATCACCTCGCCCGGCTGGGCTGGGCGGACACGGTGGTGATCGAGCGGCACAAGCTGACCTCCGGCTCCACCTTCCATGCCGCCGGCCTGGTCGGGCAGTTGCGCTCCAGCGCCAGCATCACCCAGCTGCTGGGCCATTCGGTGCGGCTCTACACCGAGCTGGAGCGCGAGACCGGCCTGGCCACGGGATGGAAGATGAATGGCGGGCTGCGCCTGGCCTGCACCGAGGCGCGCTGGACCGAGTTGAAGCGCCAGGCGACCACGGCCCGCAGCTTCGGGCTGGAGATGCACCTGCTGTCGCCCAAGGAGGCGCAGGAACTGTGGCCGCCGATGCGGGTCGACGACCTGGTCGGCGCCGCCTTCCTGCCGACGGACGGCCAGGCCAACCCGTCCGACATCACCCAGTCCCTGGCCAAGGGCGCGCGCATGGCCGGCGCTGCGATCTGGGAGGACACCGAGGTCACCGGCATCGAGACCAGGGACGGTCGGGTGACGGCGGTCGTGACCAGCCGCGGCCGCATCGCCTGCGAGGCTGCGGTGAATTGCGCCGGGCAATGGGCGCGCGAGCTCGGCCGCATAGTCGGGGTCAACGTGCCGCTGGTGTCGGTCGAGCACCAGTACATGGTGACCGAGCCGATCGCGGGCGTGACCCGCACCTTGCCGACGCTGCGCGACCCCGACCGGCTGACCTATTGGAAGGAGGAGGTCGGCGGGCTGGTGATGGGCGGCTATGAGCCCAACCCGATCGCCTGGGCCATCGACGGCATTCCCGAAGGCTTCAACTTCCAGCTGCTGCAGCCGAACTGGGATCACTTCCAGCAGATCGTCGAGCTGGCGATGGGCCGCGTGCCGGCGCTGGAGACGGCGGGGGTGAAGGAGCTGATCGCCGGGCCGGAGAGCTTCACCCCGGACGGCAACTTCATCCTCGGCGAGGCGCCGGAGCTGCGCGGCTTCTATGTCGGCGCCGGCTTCAACGCCTTCGGCATCGCCTCGGGCGGCGGCGCCGGCAAGGCGCTGGCGGAGTGGATCGCGGGCGGCGAGCCGCCCTACGACCTGTGGCCGGTCGACATCCGCCGCTTCGGCCGGGCCCAGGCCGATGTCGACTGGGTCCGCAGGCGGACGCTGGAGCTGTACGGCAAGCACTACGCCATCGCCTGGCCGAACGAGGAGCATGCCAGCGCCCGGCCGCTGCGCCGGTCGCCGCTGTACGACCGCCTCAAGGCCCAGGGCGCCTGCTTTGGCGAGAAGCTGGGCTGGGAGCGGCCGAACTGGTTCGCGGCCGCGGGCGAGGCTGCCGAGGAGATCCCGAGCTTCGGCCGGCCGAGCTGGTTCGCGGCGGTGGTGCGCGAGCACCGGGCGACCCGCGAAGCGGTGACGGTGTTCGACCAGTCCTCCTTCGCCAAATTCGCGATGGTCGGCCGGGATGCCGAGGCGGCGCTGTCCTGGATCTGCGCCAACGACGTGTCGCGGCCGCCGGGCACGCTGATCTACACCCAGATGCTGAACGCCAGGGGCGGCATCGAATGTGACCTGACCGTCGCCCGTCTGGCGCCGGACCGCTACCACATCACCACCGGCACCGGCTTCGCCACCCACGACTTCGACTGGATCGCCCGCAGCATCCCGGCCGGCGCCGACGCACATCTGGTCGACGTCACCTCGTCCTACGCGGTGCTCAGCCTGATGGGGCCGAAGGCGCGGGACGTGCTGCAGGCGCTGACCCGCGACGACGTCTCCAACGCCGGCTTCCCCTTCGGCCGCGTCCGCCGGATTGCCGTCGCCGGCGCGCCGGTGCTGGCGCTGCGCATCACCTATGTCGGCGAGCTGGGGTGGGAGCTGCACATCCCGACCGAGTTCGCCGTCGGTGTGTATGAGGCGGTGATGGCCGCGGGGTCGGCGCACGGCATCGCCAATGCCGGCTACCGCGCGATCGAGACGCTGCGGCTGGAGAAGGGCTACCGCGCCTGGGGCAGCGACATCGGGCCGGACCATACGCCGCTCGAGGCCGGGCTCGGCTGGGCGGTGAAGCTGAAGACGGGCATCCCCTTCCAGGGGCGCGAAGCACTGGAGGCGCAGCGCGGGCAGCGGCTCAAGAAGATCCTCGCCACCTTCACGGTCGACGACCCGTCGGTGGTGTTGCTGGGTCGCGAGACCATCCTGCGCGACGGCAAGCCGGCCGGCTGGCTGTCCAGCGGCGGCTTCGGCCACACGGTCGGCAAGCCGATCGGCCTCGGCTATGTCCGCGACCCGGCCGGTCTGGACCGCGAGGCGCTGCTGGGCAGTCGCTACGAGCTGGAGGTCGCGACCGAGCGGGTGCCGTGCCGCGTGCATCTCGATCCGCTCTACGATCCGCGGATGGAGCGGGTGAAGCAATAGTGCGTAGGTTGGGTTCGCCTTCAGGCGAACCCAACACGGGCGATGTTCCCGGCATGTCGATGTTGGGTTCGCGTCGCGAACCCAACCTACGTCCGGATCAGATCACCCCAGCCTTGAGCGCTGCCTGCCAGTGCTCCAGCCGCTGCTTCAGGCGCTTGTCCCGGAAGTGGGTGGTGTCCTCCTCGGACAGGATCTCGACCATCTCGAAGGTGAAGGCGGCCTCGCCATGCGCGCGCCACGCCTGCTGCAGGCCGGGATGCGTGTGGCTGCCGAAGCGCAGCATGAACCAGGCGCGGTTCCGCGCGGTGGCCAGGTTGGGACTGCGCCCGACCCAGGTCCCGCCCGACGCGACGCAGCGCACCGCATAGATTCCGGCGGACACCCTCTGCTCCTTGCAGGCGGCGATGGCCGCCTTCCTGTCCTCGCTCTTCATCGCCCGATCCCATTCCATAGTGGTGCGAGATTATTGCCCGGGTGATATTGACGCAAGACATTTTGCCCGGGTATAAATCGGCTCGTCTCGCCACCGGGATCCTGTTGCCGTGACCGCGACCGCCTCCACGCCTTGCACCGCCTTCGAAGGCCCCACGCTGCTGCTGTCCGGCCCCTTGGCCGAGGTCGCGCTGGTGGCCAAGGCCAGGGTCGACCGCAATATGGGCGGCCCCATCCTCGTCTTCGACGACACGACCGGGCGGGTGGTGGATCTCGACCTGCGCGGCAGCGAGGCCGAGATCGTCGCGCGGCTGGCGCCGGCGGACAGCGCCGAGCCGGCGGAGCCTCGGGGGCGGGGACGGCCGAAGCTCGGCGTGGTCGGGCGCGAGGTCACCCTGCTGCCGCGGCATTGGGAGTGGCTGGCGGCTCAGCCGGGCGGAGCATCGGTGGCGCTGCGCAAGCTGGTGGACGAGGCCCGGCGGGCCGGCGGCGCAACGCAGCGGATGCGCGCGGCGCGGGAGGCCGCCTATCGCGTCATGTCGGCGATGGCGGGCGACCTGCCCGGCTTCGAGGAAGCATCACGCGCCCTGTTCGCCAGCGACCGTGGCCGCTTCGAGCAGGAGACCGCGACCTGGCCCCCGGATCTGCGCGGCTACGTCATGCGCCTCGCCTTCGGCGGGCCGGCGAACGACCCGGCGAAGACACGCTGATTCCGTCCGCGCGGAAACCGCTTGAGCTGAAGCTGACTTGAACTTGTAGGCTGCCCCGACTCACCACCATCGAGGGGCATCATGGACACTCTGCGCATCGGCCTGATCTACGGCAGCGTCCGCGACGGGCGGTTCTGCGACACCGTCGCCGGCTGGGCGGCCGGCGAGATCGAGCGGGCCGGCGGCTTCGCGCTCGACCCGATCGACCCGCGCGCGCTCGGCCTGCCGGACTGGAGCGGCCGGCGGGACGGGGAGGGCGTCACCGCCTTCCGCGAGCGCATCGACCGGGCCGACGCTTTCGTCGTGGTGACGCCGGAATACAACCACGCCTACCCGGCGGTGCTGAAGTTCATGATCGACTGCGCCTATGCCGAATGGCAGGCCAAGCCGGTGGCCTTCGTCTGCTATGGCGGCATCTCCGGCGGCCTGCGGGCGGTGGAGCAGCTGCGCCTGGTGTTCGCCGAGCTGCATGCGGTGACGCTGCGCGACACGGTCAGCCTGGCCTTCGCCCAGCGCCGCTTCGACGCTTCCGGCCGGCTGGTCGAGCCGGAGCAGCCGACCGCCGCCATGGCGGTGATGCTGAAGGCGCTGCGCTGGTGGGGCACGACGCTGCGCCAGGCCCGTGCCGTCGCCCCCTATGCCGAGGCGCTGGCGTAGGCCCCGCAAAAAAGAACCCCGCCGGAGGAGGCGGGGCTGAGGGGTCCAGTGGTGGAAGGGAGCTCTCGCACCCCCCGAGAGAGAGACGAAGCAGGGGGGCGATCTATTCCGGATAATCTGTTCACCGCCCGAAGGTGGCGAGGGCGACGCCGCCGAGGGTCAGAGCCAGGGCGCCGATCTCGCGCGGGCCGAACGGGTCGCCCAGCATCGCCACCGAGGCGAGGACTCCGATCACCGGCGTCATCAGCGCCCCGATGGTGGCGACCGAGGCCGGCAGCCGGCGCAGCGCCGCGAACCAGGCGATATAGGCGAGACCGAAGGCCAGGACGCCGCCATAGACCAGCGCCAGCCAGTGATCGGCGTCGAGCGCCCCGAAGTCCGGCTGTTCCAGCAGCTGCCAGAACAGCAGCAGCGGCAGCAGGCCCAGCCCGGTCTGCCACGCCACCAGGGCGGTCGGCGGCATCGCCACCGGCGCCCGCTTGGCCAGCACGGTGCCGAGCGCGAACAGCATCGACCCGGCCAGGGCGAAGGCGACGCCGGGCAGCTTGGCGGCGATATCGGCCTCGCCCGGCGTGCCGTGCGCCACCAGCAGCACGATGCCGGACAGGCCGAGCACCAGGCCGATGCCGCGGGCCGGGGTCGGCCGCTCGCCCAAGAGTGGCCAGGCCAGAAGCGCGGCCCAGATCGGCAGGGTGTAGGCCAGGATCGTCGTCTCCGACGCCCGCAGCCACAGCAGCGACAGGGTGGTCAGCGCCATCCAGGCGGTGACGTTGAGCGACGCCGCCAGGCACAGCCGGCCCCACTGGCCGCGCGGCGGCACCAGGGATTCGCGCCGGGCCAGGGCGATCGCCAGCACCAGGGCGGTGCCGATCAGGCCGCTCGCCGCCCGCACCGAGAAGGGCGGCAGCACGGCCACCAGATATTTCACCAGGGGCCAGTTGAAGCCCCACATCAGACTGGTCGCCACCAGGAATCCCAGCCCCTGGACCGACACCCCCGGTGCCTTGGACGCGGCGTTCGTCACCATGGGTCGCTAGAGGATGACCGGGCTCTGCAGCCCGTCCATGCTGATGTTGACGCCGGTGATGTAGCCGGCCTTGGCCGAGGCCAGGAACAGCACCGCGTCGGCGATCTCCTCCGGCTGCGCCCCGCGGCCGAGCGGGATGCGCGACACCGCCCGCCGCCGCGCCTCCTCCAGGGTGATGCCGTGCAGCCGGGTCTCCGCCTGCAGCCCCTCGGCCACCCGCTCGGTCTCGGTCAGGCCGGGGTTGACGCCGACCACGCGGACGCCTTTGCCGGCATAGGCGGTGGCCAGGCCGGCCGTGGCCAGCATCAGCGCGGCGTTGGCGGCGCCGCCGGCGATGTGGACGGTGGCCGGCACCTTGCCGCCATTGCCAATGACGTTGACCACGACGCCGGTGCCGCGCGCGGCCATGCGCTTCACCACCGGGTCGATGACGTTGATGTAGGAGAAGAACTTGGCGTCCATCGCCGCCTTGTAGGCGGCCGGGGTCAACTCCTCCGCCGGGGTCCGCCGGGCGGCGCCGGCCGAGTTGACCAGCACGTCGATCGGGCCGAGCTGACGCTCGGCCGTTTCCACCGCCGACAGGGCGGCGGCCGCGTCGGTCAGGTCGGCGGCGATGGCGACGGTGCCGGGCAGCCCGGCCGCGGCGCGGTCGAGATTGGCCTGGCTGCGTGACACGATGGCGACCCTGGCGCCCTCGGCCAGGAACGCCTTGGCGCAGGCCAGGCCGATGCCCTTCGATCCGCCGGTCACCAGCACGGTCTTTCCGGTCAGGCCGAGATCCATGGAACGCTCCTTCGGATTGGGTTCAGGCGCAGGCCTCAGAGACCGTTTGGAAATGCGCTGGCGTGAGTCGGCTGGTGGTGGTTTCGAGAACCGGCGCGCAGCGGACGTTTGGGTCCGTGAGCACCGGAAGCGCAGAAACCGCCATCAGACGGCCGCGCCAGTAGCATTTCCAAGCGGTCTCTCAGATGATCTCGAAGTACCGAGCCAGTTCCCAATCGGTGATGTGCTTGCGGAATTCGCGCTCCTCCCATTCGCGGGTGGCGGCGAAATGCTCGACCCAGTCGTCGCCGAACAGGCCGCGCGCCGGTTTCGATGCGCGCAGCCGCTGCGCCGCCTCCCACAGCGTGCGCGGCAGCTCCATCTTGCGCGGGAAGGACTTCGCGTAGGCGTTGCCCTTGACCGGCTCGCCCAGCTCCAGCTTGCGTTCGATGCCCCAGAGGCCGGCGCCCAGCGCCGCGGCCAGGACGATGTAGGGGTTGGCGTCGGCGGCGGCGATGCGGAACTCGACCCGCTGGCTCTTCGGCCCGCCCTGGATCACGCGCAGCGCCGTGGTCCGGTTCTCCACCCCCCAGGTCGCCGAGGTCGGCGCCCAGAAGCCGGGGATCAGCCGGGAATAGGCGTTCACCGTCTGCGCGATCATGGCCAGGAACTCCGGCATCAGCGCCTGCTGGCCGGCCACGAAATGGCGCATCGTCGCGCTCATGCCGTGCGGGTCCTTCGGATCATGGAAGGCCGGCTTGCCCTTGCCGTCGACCAGCGACATGTGGATGTGGCCGCTCTGCCCCGGCACCTCGTTCGACCACTTCGACATGAAGGTGGCCATCAGGTTGTTGCGCTGGGCGATCACCTTGGTGAAGGTGCGGAACAGCGTCGCCTTGTCGGCGGCGGACAGGCCGTCATCGACCGCGATCGCCGCCTCCAGCACGCCCGGCCCGGTCTCGGTGTGCAGCCCCTCGATCTCGCAGTCCAGCGCCTGCATGGTGCCCAGCAGCTCGTGGTACAGGTCCGACCAGACCGTGTTGCGCAGCGTCGAATAACCGAAGAAGCCGGGCGTCAGGCTGGTCAGGTTGCGGTAGTGCTTCTCGCGCACCGAATGCGGCGTCTCGTCGAACAGGAAGAACTCGTATTCGAACGCCGCCTTCAGGCCGAAGCCCATGCCGGCGGCCTTGTCCAGCATCCGGCGCAAGAGGGCACGCGGGCACACCGCCTCGGCCTGGTCGGCCAGCTCGCACAGGAAGAAGGGAAGGTCGTTCTCGAAGGGCAGCCGGCGCATCGTCTCCGGCAGGATGCGCACCGGCGCGTCCGGATAGGCGGTGTGCCAGCCGGTGTAGCGGGCGTTGTCGTACAGCTGGTCGTGGCTGTCCCAGCCGACGATCACGTCGCAGAAGCCGAAGCCTTTCTCCAGCGCCGACAGGAATTTGTCGCGCGAGATGTACTTGCCGCGCAGGATGCCGTCGACATCGGTCAGCGCCACCTTGACGTGGTTGTATCCCCCCTCCTGCACCAGCCTGCGGGCGTCGTCGCCAGTAAAGCGGGGGGCGGTGAAGCGGGCCGCGGACGCGGCGGGGCGGGGGCTAGCGGCCCGGGATGTCGGTTGCGCCATAGGTTCGAAGTCTCCCGTTTCCTGTCGCCCGCCGCTTTGCCGGAGGATCCGATGCGGGTCGATATGCGGAGCCTATTCAGAGCATGCCTGACGAAGCGGCGGCAAGACGGGCCGCGACGCGGCGTGGTCCGGAGCCGTCCTTCCCGCAATACCCTTGTCGGCGTTGTGGTTCGGTGAGACAGTTTCTGCCGGATCCGGGCGGGTCCTGTGTGGAATCATGCCCGTTCTTGTGAGGGAGCGATCCAGGAAGCAGTCCAGAACGACAACAGGGAGCGCAGATCGATGTCCCAGGACGCTCGCGGTCCGGGAAGCCCGCACGACATCTCCGACGATGTGAAGGTTCTGCACAGCATGGGCTATGCCCAGGAGCTGCTGCGGCGGATGTCCGGCTTCTCCAACTTCGCCATCTCCTTCTCGATCATCTGCATCCTGTCCGGCGGCATCAACTCGCTGGGGCAGGGCATCGGCGGCGTCGGCGGCGCCGCGATCGGCATCGGCTGGCCGCTCGGCTGCCTGGTGTCGCTGATCTTCGCCCTCGGCATGGGCCAGATCGCCTCGGCCTATCCGACCGCCGGCGGCCTCTACCACTGGGGCTCGATCCTCGGCGGCCGGGCGCTGGGCTGGTTCACCGCCTGGTTCAACCTGATCGGGCTGATCGCGGTGCTGGCGGCGATCAATGTCGGCACCTTCCTGTTCGTGGTCGGTGCCTTCGGGGCCCAGCTCGGGCTCGAGGCCAATGCCTGGACCCAGTTCATCTTCCTGGCGCTGCTGACCGGCAGCCACGCGCTGTTGAACCATCTCGGCATCCGGGTGACGACGCTGCTGACCGACCTCAGCGGCTACCTGATCTTCCTGGTGGCGGTGGCGCTGACCATCGCCTTCCTGGCCTACGCCCCGGCGATCGACATCTCCCGGCTGTGGACCTTCACCAACTACAGCGGCCCGGCGGGCGGCGACGTCTGGCCCCAGCATGGCAGCCTGCTGATGGTGTTCCTGCTCGGCCTGCTGCTGCCGATCTACACCATCACCGGCTTCGACGCCTCGGCCCACACCTCCGAGGAGACGGTGCAGGCGTCGCACAACGTGCCGCGGTCGATGGTGCGGTCGGTGGTGCTGTCCGCCGTCTTCGGCTACGCCATGCTGGTCGCCTTCGTGCTGGCGATCCCGAACATGGACGAGGCTGCGGCCCAGGGCTGGAACGTGTTCTTCTGGACCTCGGACGCGGTGCTGCCGGCCGGGCTGAAATACACGCTCTATTTCGGCATCGCCGTCAGCCAGTATCTCTGCGGCCTGGCCACCGTGACCTCGGTGTCGCGGATGATCTTCGCCTTCGCCCGCGACGGCGGCCTGCCGGCCTCGGCCTCGCTGCGCAAGGTCAGCCCGACCTTCCGCACCCCGGTCGCGGCGATCTGGACCGGCACGGCGCTGGCGGTGCTGCTGACCGTCTATGCCGACCTCTACTCCATCGTCGTCTCGGTGGCGGTGATCTTCCTGTTCATCTCCTACGGCCTGCCGGTGGCGCTCGGGGCCTGGGCCTATGGCCGGACGTGGACGCAGATGGGGCCGTGGACGCTGGGCGGCGCCTACCGGCTGGTGGCGGTGCTGTGCGTCGCGGCGGCGGTGCTGATCTTCATCATCGGCGTGCAGCCGCCGAACGAGAAGGCGCTGTACATCACCATCGCCTTCCTGATCATCACCGCGCTCGTCTGGTTCTTCCTGGAGAACCGCCGTTTCCAGGGACCGCCGATCGGCGAGGCGATCCGCCGGCGCCAGGCCGAGATCGCGGCGGCCGAGCAGGCCGTGGGCGAGACCACGGGTGCGGCTGTCGGCGAAGCCGGCAAGGCCTGATCCAGGCCGCTGCCATCCATGGGGCGCCCCAGCCGGGCGCCCCTTTTCCTTGCCGTCGGGGCGGGGTCGATCTAAACCATATAAGTCGTACAATACGGCCGCCGGTCGACGGCGGCAGGTTCAGGGGAAACGCAGGATGAAGGTCGTCATCACCGGTGGTCTCGGTTTCGTCGGGCTGAATCTGGCCCGGGCGCTGCTGAAGCGCGGCACGCTGACCGGCATCTCCGGCCAGCAGGAGCCGATCGACGCGATCACCCTGTTCGACATGGCGGCGCCGGCCGAGCGGCCGGACGGCCTCGACGACCGGGTGTCGATCGTCACCGGCGACATCTCCGACCGCGCCACCGTTTTCGGCCTGGTCGACCGCGACGACATCTCGGTGTTCCACCTCGCCTCGATCCTGTCGGGCGGCGGCGAGAAGGATTTCGACCTGGCGCTGCGGGTCAATCTCGACGGCGGGCTGAACGTGTTCGAGGCGGTGCGGGCCCGGAAGGGCGGGGCGCAGCGCCTGGTTGCCGCCAGCTCGATCGCCGTGTTCGGCGGCTCGGTGATGCCGAAGACGGTGACCGACGCCACCAAGCAGACCAGCCAGACCACCTACGGCGTCACCAAGACGATCTGCGAGCTGCTGGTCAACGACTACAGCCGCAAGGGCTTCTTCGACGGCCGCTCGGCCCGGCTGCCGACCATATTCGTCCGTCCCGGCAAGGCCAATTCCGCCGCCTCCAGCTTCTGCTCCGGCGTGTTCCGCGAGCCGCTGAACGGTGTCGAATGCGTGCTGCCGGTGACCCGGGCGCAGCTGCCGATGCTGGGCTACCGCAACTGCGTCGCCAGCTTCATCGGCCTGCACGAGGCGCCGGCCGCGGCGCTGGGCGACGACCGCGCCGTCAACCTGCCGAGCCGCGCCTACACGGTGGAGGACATGGTGGCGGCGGTGAAGCGGGTGGCCGAGAAGTACCAGATCAAGCTCGGGCCGATCACGACGAAGCCGGACCCGGTGATCCAGGCGATCGTCGACGGCTGGGCCACCGACGCCTCCTGGGACCGGGCCCGCGCGCTCGGCCTGCCGATCGACGAGAGCATCGACCGGGTGGTCGAGGACTACATCGAGGACTTCCTGCCCAGCCGTCATTGACCTGCATAGGTTGGGTTCGCGGCCGCGAACCCAACATTGCGCCGGCGTCTGGATGTTGGGTTCGCCATCCGGCGAACCCAACCTACGGCTGAACGTTCCTCACGCCGCGCCGGCGGCCTGCAGGATCAGCGCCGCGATCTCCTGCGGGTGCGAGACGATGCCGAGATGGCTGGACGGCAGCTCGATCGTCTTCGCACCCATGCGCCTGGTCATGAAGCGCTGCAGGTCGGGGTTGATCGTGCGGTCCTGGGCCGAGACCTGGTAGAAGCTCGGCTTCGACCGCCATGCCGCCTGCGTCACCTTGGCCGTGAACAGCGCGTCCGAGACGCGGCCCTGGACGGCGTAGAGCACGCGGGCCTTGGCCGGGTCGACGTCGCCGGCGAAGTCGCGCAGGAACGCCTCCTCGCCCAGCCAGGCGTATCCGCCGGCATGGACCACGCCCGCGCTCGCCGGCGGGGTCGGATAGGTCTTGGCCAGCGCCGTGTAGTCCTCGTCGGCGTCCGGCGCGCGGGCGGAGCAGTAGACCAGGGCCGAGACCTTCGGATGAACGCCGGTCTGGGTGATCACCTCGCCGGCATAGGAGTGGCCGACCAGCACCGTGGGGCCGTCCTGCAGGTCCAGGACGCGCTGGGTGAAGGCGCAGTCCTCGGCCAGGGACTGCAGCGGGTTCTGCACCGCCGTCACGTTCAGCCCGGCCTGCTGCAGCCGGGGGATGATCTCCACCCAACAGGATCCGTCGGCATAAGCGCCGTGCACCAGCACGACGTTGCGGGCGCGCGGCACGGCGACCGGCGCGGCCGCCGCCGCGGTGCGGGAGCCGGCGGCAAGCACGGCCGCGCCGCCGGCGGCGGCCAGGCCCATCAGGAATTCACGACGATCGATGGCGTTCAGCATGATCTTCTCCGCAAGGCAGGGCGCTTCCGGCCCCTCCGGAAGCGGCGCTCGATCGTCTCTGTATGTGGAGAGCGCGTCGGAGCGGCATCTGTGTATTCGGATGAAGGTGGCGGATAGTTTCATGAATACGCTGTAACGATCGATGCAAGCCGAAGCTTGTTTCCTTCTGGCGAAATCTACGCCGCGGCCGAACCCGCTCGGCGTTCCGGCGCCTGCGTTCCGGGTGTCTGATACCGGTAACAGATTTGTACGATCATAACGTCGAATCCGTTTGACCCGACAGGACCATCCGCTACCCTCTGCGGCAACGATCGGCGGCCATGACGCTTCCGGCATCGCTCAATAGGGAGGGGGAATGGCCTCGGTCTCGATCCGTGGTGTCACCAAGAGCTTCGGCACCGTCCCGATCATTCATGGCGTCGACATCGAGATCGGCGACCACGAATTCGTGGCGCTGGTCGGCCCCTCCGGCTGCGGCAAGTCCACCCTGCTGCGCATGATCGCGGGGCTGGAGCGGATCACCGGCGGCGACATCTCCATCGCCGGCCGCCGCATCAACGATGTCGCGCCGAAGGAGCGGGACATCGCCATGGTGTTCCAGAACTACGCGCTGTACCCGCACATGACGGTGCGGGACAACATGGCCTTCGCCCTGATGCTGGCCAAGACCGACAAGGCCGAGATCGACCGGCTGGTCGGTGACGCCGCCGGCATCCTCGGCCTGTCGGCGCTGCTCGACCGCTATCCGCGGCAGCTGTCCGGCGGCCAGCGCCAGCGCGTCGCCATGGGCCGCGCCATCGTCCGCGACCCGCAGGTGTTCCTGTTCGACGAGCCGCTGTCGAATCTCGACGCCAAGCTGCGGGTGCAGATGCGCACCGAGATCAAGCTCTTGCACCAGCGGCTGAAGACCACCTCGATCTACGTCACCCACGACCAGGTCGAGGCCATGACCATGGCCGACCAGATCGTGGTGATGCGCGACGGGCGGGTGGAGCAGGCGGGCGCGCCGCTCGATCTCTACGACAACCCGGCCAATGTCTTCGTTGCCGGCTTCATCGGCTCGCCGGCCATGAACTTCATCGACGGCACGGTGGCCGATGGCGGCGTCCGCGCCGGCGACGGCACGCTGCTGCCGCTGCCGCCGGGTGCGCCGGTCGAGGCCGGGAAACGGGTGCGCTACGGCGTGCGGCCGTCGCATCTGCGCGTCGCCGCCGACGGCGCCGGGCTGCCGACCGAGGTCGAGGTGATGGAGCCGACCGGCGACGACACCTTCGTCTATGGCCGCATGGCGGGACAGGAGATCTGCGCCATGTTCAACGAGCGCCAGAGCTTCGGCCCCGGCGACACCATCCGGCTGCAGCCCGATGTCGGGCGCGTCCACCTGTTCGACGCGGAGACCGAACGCCGCCTGTGACGGCGGCGGCTTTCAGACAGCGATTTTCAAGCAAAGACAGACGGGAGAGGAAACATGGCTGAGTTCACGCGGCGCGACGTTCTGAAGACCGGGGCGGGCCTTGCCGCGGCCGGCGCCATCGGCTCGGGCGGCCTGATCCGCCCGGCCCACGCCCAGGACCTGTCCTACACGCCGGAATCGGGCGCATCCCTCAGGGTGCTGCGCTGGGCCAAGTTCGTGCAGGGCGACGAGACCCAGTGGCTGGCCAACACCAAGGCGTTCAGCGACAAATACGGCGTCCCGGTGCGGGTCGACAGCGAGGGCTGGGAGGACATCCGGCCGAAGGCGGCGGTCGCCGCCAATGTCGGCAGCGGGCCCGACATCGTCCTGGTCTGGTTCGACGACGCCCAGCTCTATCCCGACAAGCTGCTCGACGTCACCGAGCTCGCCAACTACCTCGGCACCAAATACGGCGGCTGGTACGAGGGCCTGCAGGGCTACGCCCAGCGCGACGGCAAGTTCATCGGACTGCCGCTGGCCGCGATCGGCAACGCCATCTGCTATCGCGAGAGCTGGGTCAAGGAAGCCGGCTTCTCCGAATTCCCGAAGGACACCGACGGCTTCCTGGCGCTGTGCCGCAAGCTGAAGGAGAACGGCCACCCGCCCGGCTTCACCCTCGGCAACGGCGTCGGCGACGGCAACAATTTCGGCCATTGGATCATGTGGAGCCATGGCGGCAAGATGGTCGACGAGCAGGGAAACGTCGTCATCAACAGCCCGGAGACGATCGCCGGGCTGAAATATGCGGCCGAGCTGTACAAGACCTTCATCCCCGGCACCGAGGCCTGGCTCGACACCAACAACAACCGGGCCTTCCTGGCCGGCGAGGTCAGCGTCACCGCGAACGGCGTGTCGCTCTACTACGCCGCCAAGAACGACGCCAACCTGAAGGAGATGGCCAAGGACATCCGCTGCGTGCCGCTGCCGGTCGGCCCGGTCGGCCAGTCGGTCGAGCTGTGCCAGACCACCTCGGCGATCGTCTTCAACTACACCAAATACCCGAACGCGGCGAAGGAGTACCTGCGCTTCATGTGGGAGAAGGAGCAGTTCTTCCCCTGGATGGAGGCGGCGAGCGGCTATTGCTGCCAGCCGCTGAAGGGCTATGCCGACCACCCGATCTGGAAGGCCGACCCGAACCACGCCGCCTATGCCGGCGCGTCGGAGCGCCTGCGCCCGAACGGCTATGCCGGGCCCCTGGGCTACGCGTCGGCGGCGGCGATGGCGGACTACATCGTCGTCAACATGGTCGCCGAGGCCGCCACCGGCCAGCGCACGCCGGAGGAAGCGGCGGCGCGGGCCCAGAAGCGGGCCGAGCGGTACTATCGGGTGTAGCATCACGTAGGTTGGGTTCGCGAATGCGAACCCAACATTGGTTTGGCTGTTGGGTTCGCCTCGGCGAACCCAACCTACGGGCTGCCCCGGGGAGGGAGGCCAAGCATGGTGTTCGGCTGTCGGATCGTGCTGGCGGTGCTGCTCGCCGCCCTGGCCGCGCCGGGCTGGAGCGCCGATCTGACGCGCGACCAGGTGGTCGCGATGCTGTCCCGCGCCTCCCCGGCAGCGCCGGCCGATTTCTCCGGCAGGTCGCTGGAGAAGGTCGATCTCAGCGGTCTCGACCTGTCGGGGGCGAAGTTCGCCGGCGCCGATCTGTTCGCGGCCAAGCTGGAGGACAGCAACCTGACTGGGGCCGACCTGACCGGCGCCAATCTCGGCCTCGCCTGGGTGATCCGGGCGAACTTCACCCGGGCCGACCTGTCCGGCGCCAACATCCAGGGGCTGGTCGTCGCCTCGGGCCTGCAGACCAACCCGGCCGAGGCCCCGGTCTTCGTCCGGACCAGGTTTGTGGGGGCGCGGGTGATCGCCCGCTTCGGCGGCTTCGACTTGCGCGGGGCCGATTTCACCGATGCCAGGCTGGCGGTCGACATGCGCAACCAGTCGATGGGGATCATGCGGGCCGACTTCTCGAGCGCCAGGCTGGAGGGCGCCAACTTCACCCGAGCCGATCTCGGCCGCGCCTGGTTCCGTTTCGCCAAGCTGCAGGGGGCCCGCTTCACCGGCGCCAGCCTGCAGCATGTCGACTTCTCCGGCGCCGATCTCACCGGGGCGGACTTCACCGGTGCCGACGCCGCCGGGGCGGATTTCGGCGCGGCGATCCTGGCCGGCGCCATCGGGCTCGACACGATCAAGGGGCTGGACCCTGCGGTCCCGCGCCGGTAGCGCCGTGACATGACGATCAACTTCAGAGCGGCCTGAGGCCGCAAGCCGGGCGCCCGCGGACGGCGGATGGCACGAGTGGGAGGACAGATGTCGACGATCGCGCAGCGAAGATCGCCGCCCCCGACCGCGTCGTGGATGGCGCGGATGATGGAGAGCCGCAACGCGCTGGGGCTGGCCTTCCTGCTGCCGGCCGCGGTGATCCTGCTGCTGTTCCTGACCTATCCGCTCGGCCTCGGCGTCTATCTCGGCTTCACCGACACGCGCCTCGGCCGGCCCGGCATCTGGATCGGGGCCGAGAACTACGAGTTCCTGTACGAGGACTCGATCTTCTGGCTGTCGGTGTTCAACACCGTCCTCTACACGACCGTCGCCAGCCTGTTCAAATTCGTGCTCGGCCTGTGGCTGGCGCTGCTCCTGAACCGGCACCTGCCGTTCAAGGCCTTCCTGCGCGCCATCGTGCTGCTGCCCTGGGTGGTGCCGACCGTGCTGTCCGGCATCGCCTTCTGGTGGATCTTCGACGCCCAGTTCTCGGTGATCTCCTGGGCCCTGATCAAGCTCGGGCTGATCGACACGCCGATCAACTTCCTGGGCGATGTCGCCAACGCCCGGGCGTCCGTGATCGCGGCCAACATCTGGCGCGGCATTCCCTTCGTCGCCATCACCCTCCTGGCCGGGCTGCAGACCATCCCGCAGTCGCTGTACGAGGCGGCGGTGCTGGACGGCGCCAGCAACTGGCAGCGCTTCCGCTGGATCACCCTGCCGATGCTGTCGCCGATCATCGCCGTGGTGATGACCTTCTCGGTGCTGTTCACCTTCACCGACTTCCAACTGATCTACGTGCTGACCCGCGGCGGCCCGCTGAACGCCACCCATCTGATGGCGACGCTGTCGTTCCAGCGCGCCATCCCCGGCGGCCAGCTGGGGGAGGGGGCGGCGATCGCCTCGGCGATGATCCCGTTCCTGCTGGCGGCGGTGATGTTCAGCTATTTCGGCCTGCAGCGGCAGCGCTGGCAGCAGGGAGGGCGCGACTGATGGCGATCAAGAGCGACGGGATCGCCGACGAAGGCGGCATGGGCTATCTGGAGCGGCTGCCGCGCCGGGTGGTGACGGTGTACCTGCCGCTGGCGGTGTTCGTCTTCGTGCTGCTGTTCCCGTTCTACTGGATGGCGGTCACCTCGGTGAAATCGAACGCCGAGCTCTACAACTACAAGGACTTCAACCCGCTCTGGGTGGCCGAGCCGACGCTGCGGCACATCCAGTTCCTGCTGTTCGAGACCTCGTATCCCAACTGGCTGTGGAACACGATGGTGATCGCGGTCGGATCGACCGTGCTGGCGCTGGTCTGCTCGGTCCTCGCCGCCTATGCGATCGAGCGGCTGCGCTTCACCGGGGCGCGCGTCGTCGGCCTCGCCATCTTCCTGGCCTATCTGGTGCCGCCCTCGATCCTGTTCATCCCGCTGGCGGTCCAGCTCGGCCAGCTGGGTCTCTTGAACAGCCAATGGGCGCTGATCCTGACCTATCCGACCTTCCTGGTGCCGTTCTGCACCTGGCTGCTGATGGGCTATTTCCGCTCGATCCCGTTCGAGCTGGAGGAATGCGCCATCATCGACGGCGCCTCGCGGCTGCAGATCCTGCGCCGCATCACCCTGCCGCTGGCCGTGCCCGGCCTGATCTCGGCCGGCATCTTCGCCTTCACCCTGTCCTGGAACGAGTTCATCTACGCCCTGACCTTCATCTCGGATTCCGAGCGCAAGACCGTGCCGGTCGGGGTCTTGACCGAGCTGGTCCAGGGCGACACTTACCAATGGGGCGCCCTGATGTCGGGCGCCCTGCTGGGCTCGCTGCCCGTGGTGCTGCTCTACTCCTTCTTCGTCGAGCACTACGTCTCCAGCATGACCGGCGCCGTGAAGGAGTGAGGCCAGGGAGACCGCCGTGACCCGGACCGCATCCGTCGACACCCCGCTGCTGCGCATCGCCTATGAGGATTCGGGACCGGCGGACGGCCCTCCGCTGGTGCTCCTGCACGGCTGGCCGGACCATCTGCGCACCTGGGACCGGATGCTGCCGGCGCTGCACGAGGCCGGGTTCCGCACCCTGGCGCCGAACCTCCGCGGCTTCGGCGGCACCGCCTTCCTCGACCCCGGCACCATGCGCTCGGGCCAGCTCCCGGCACTGGGGCAGGACGCGCTCGATTTCGCCGACGCGCTCGGCCTGGGCCGCTTCGCCGTGGTCGGGCACGACTGGGGCGCCCGCGCGGCCTATATCGCCAGCGCCCTGGCGCCGCAGCGGGTGTCGCGCTGCATCGCCCTGTCGGTCGGCTGGGGCACCAATTCGCCCGACCAGGAGCTCAGCCTGACCCAGGTTCAGAACTACTGGTACCACTGGTACATGGCGCTCGACCGCGGCGCCGATCTGGTGCGCCGCGACTGCCGCGGCTTCACCCGCTACATCTGGCGGATCTGGACCCCGGAGTGGGAACTGTCGGACGCGGAGTTCGAGGAAACGGCCGCCGCCTTCGACAATCCGGACTGGGCCGATGTGGTGCTGCACTCCTACCGGGTCCGCTGGGGCCTGGCACCACGCGACCCGCGCTATGACGAGATCGAGGCGCGGCTGGCCGGGGGCCTGGAGATCGACGTGCCGACGCTGGTCCTGCACGGCGGCTCCGACCCCTGCAACGACCCCTCGACCTCCGCCGGGAAGGAGAAGTTCTTCCGCGACCGCTACGAGCGCGACGTGCTGCCCGGGGTCGGTCATTTCCCCCAGCGCGAGGCGCCGAACGCCGTTGCCGAGGCGGTCCTGCGGTTCCTGGCTGCCGAGGGCTGATCCGGACGCCGCTCCGCCCGACTGAGGGCGGGGCATTGACATCTTGGTGCGCCTCAGAATAGTTAGTTAACGATCACTAACTTCTTGAGTCGCTGACATGGCCGGCAAGGGCAGGGACACGAGGGCGCGGATCGAGGAGGCGGCTATCCGCCTGTTCGCCGAGCGCGGGGTGGAGGGCACTTCGGTGCGCGACATCGCCGCTGCGGTGGGGGTCACCGAGGCGGCGCTGTACCGCCACCTGACCTCTAAGGACGAGTTCGTGGCCGGGCTGTTCGCCGACCGCTATGTCGAGCTCGGCCGCCAGGTCCATGCGGCGCAGGAGGGGCTGGCCGGCTTCGCCGCCCGGATGCGGGCGATGGTCGAGGCATGCTGCCGGCTGCACGACCGCGACCCGTCGCTGTTCCGCTTCCTGCTGATCGTCCAGCACCGGGCGCTGCCCAGCTTCGCTGTGGGCGAGCCCAACCCCGGCGACGTCATCGGCGCCGTGATCGCCGACGGCATCCGCGAGGGCGCCGTGACCATCGCCGATCCTCGCCTCGCCACCGCCATCGCCTTCGGCTGCGTGCTGCAGCCGGCGGTGTTCCTGCTCTACGGCCGGCTCGAGGGCGGCCTGGCCGACCGCGCGCCGGAGATCGCCGGCGCCATCCTGCGGGCGTTGGGCGGCCCCACCGCCTGAGACCCGCATCGACCCATCCGTCTCAGCGCAAGGAGACGTCCATGATCGACCCGATCGTGTTCCTGTTGATGGTCGCCGCCATGATCTGGCTCGGCGTCCAGGTCCTGATCCAGCGCAGCGCCATCCGCGAGCTGGAATCCCGCCTCGACCTCATCGATGAGGAGGCGCCTACCGGTCGGAAGTCGTAGGTTGGGTTCGCCGTCGGCGAACCCAACCTACGCGGTCTTGAAGACCGAACCGGTTCTCAGCCCGCCCGGTCCTTGTCGATCTGGCTCTTCAGCGCGTCGAAGCCGACGGCGCCCGGGATGATCTGGTCGTTGATGACGAAGGCCGGCGTACCCTGCACGCCCAGCGCCTCGGCCAGGTCCATGTTGGCGCGCAGCTCCGCCACCACCGACGGGTCGTTCATGTCCTGCTTCAGCTTGTCGAGGTCGAGCCCGACCTGCTGGGCGGTGTCATAGATCACCTGGTCGGTCAGCTGGCCCTTGAGGCCCATCATCTTGGTGTGGAAGTCGAGATACTTGCCCTGCTTCTGCGCCGCCAGCGAGGCGCGGGCCGCGGTCACCGAGGCGGGGCCGAGGATCGGGAACTCCTTCAGCACGACCTTGAGGCCGCCATCCGCCTTTATCAGGCGCTCCAGGTCGGGCTGGGCCCGCTTGCAGTAGCCGCACTGGTAGTCGAAGAACTCGACCAGCGTGACGTCGCCCTGGGCGTTGCCGATCACCGGCGAGGAGGCGCTGCGGAAGATCTCCTCGGCCCGGCTGGTCAGCGTCTTCGTCTGGCCGGCGCGCTCCTCCTCGTCCTTCTTGGCCTGATAGGCGTCCAGCGCCTCGACCACGATCTCCGGATGGGCACGGATGTAGTCGCGCACGACCTGCTCGATCGCCTCCTTCTGGGCCGGGTCGATCGCGGGCGTGCTCTGCTGCGCCGAGACCGTCGGCGACGCGACCGCCACCGCGGCGAGGACGGCCAGGCTGGCGAGGCGGGGGCGGAGCATAGGAGGATCCTTTCGCTGAAGCATGTCCCACTAGTCGCCTTTCGCGACGGGATGATCAAGCGTTACACGGTTTCGGCGACAATTCGACCGCAAGGCCATGCGCTAGCCGGGCTTGTCCTCGGCCTCGCGCTGCAGGTCCTGGGCCCGGCGCCAGCCGGGTGAGCCGCGCGGCAGCAGTTGCAGCGCCCGGTCGACCTGGGCCCGCGCATTCGGCTTGTCGCCGCGGGCGAGGTTGTCCTCGGCTAGGGCCAGCGCCGCCTTGCCCATGTCGCCGACCTTGCCGTAGGCGGTGCCCAAGAGCCGCCAGACGATCGGCGGCGTCTTCTCCGGCTCGACGCTGGCCCGCTCCAGGTCGCGGATGGCGCTGCGCAGCTCGGCATCCGAGCCGCGGTCGATCTTGGTCTGGGCCAGCGGGATCAGCAGCAGCGGCTCGCCCGGCAACAGGGCCAGGGCGCGCTCGTAGTAGGGCCGGGCCTCCGCCAGCCGGCCGGTCTCCAGCAGGATCTGGCCGCGCAGCTCGAGATAATAGGGGTTGCGCGGCTCCGCCTTGATCAGCGCGTCGGTGCGGCCGAGCGCGTCGGCGAAGACGTTGTTGCGGTAGGCGGCGATCGCCCGGGCGTATTGCGCCGGGATGCTGGTGTCGCCGGGCGGATAGACCCGCGCCACGCTCATCGGCTGGGTGAAGCCGAACAGCTTGGCCCGCATCCGCGCGAACATGTCGTCATAGCCGGGCGGCATGGCGCCGCCGCGCAGCGCCGATTTCTCGACCGCATCCTGCACCGCCTCGATCCGGTCCTGGGTCAGCGGATGGGTGCGGGCGTATTCCGAGCCGGAGGGGCGGGCCAGCTCGGCATCCTGCATGCGCTTGAGGAAGCTGAGCATGCCGTCGGCCGGGATCCCGGCCTGGGCCAGGAAGCGCAAGCCCGCCTGGTCGGCCGAGCTCTCGATCCCGCGGGTGAAGTTGACCATGTTCTGCCGGACCATGTCCTGGGCGGTCATGACGCCGGCCATGCCGGCGTCGCCGCGCCCCGACGCGGCCCCGGCGGCGGCGCCCAGCAGCGAGCCGATGGTCGCGATCAGCCCGCTGCGCTCCATCTGCTCCGCCCCGCGCACCAGATGGCCGCCGGCGATGTGGCCGGTCTCGTGCGCCAGCACGGCCATCAGCTCGCCGGCGCTGCGGGTCTGCAGGATCAGCCCGGAATTGACGAAGATGTTCTGGCCGCCGGCGACGAAGGCGTTGGCGTCGTCGTCATTGACCAGGAAGATGGTGACCGCCCCCGGGTTCAGCCCGGCCGCCCGGAAGATTGGCGTCAGCATCTTGTGGATGCTAGTTTCGATCTCGGCGTCGCGGACCACCGGAATGCGTTGCGCCTGGGCCGCCGCGAGGGGCCCGACGATGACCGTCGCCAGGGCCAGCATCAAGATCCGAATGATCCGTCCCAACGCTCCGCTCCCTCCGTGCCGGCGATCCGTTCCGCTGGATCATCACGCTAGCGGCCGACTGTGTCGACCCGGTGGCGCCGTGCCGCCCCGAACCGTTCCCGAGACCCGCCCGTCATGAAGATCTCCCGCCGCGGCCAGGTGCCGCCCTTCATCGTCATGGATGTGATGACCGCCGCCGCCGCGCGCGAGAAGACGCATGGCGACGTGCTGCATCTCGAGGTCGGCCAGCCCTCGACCCCGGCGCCGGCCGGCGTTCTGGCGGCGGCGCAGGCGGCGCTGAGCCAGGACAAGATCGGCTACACCGTGGCGCTCGGCATCCCGCCGCTGCGCCAGGCCATCGCCGACCATTACGGCCGGGCCTACGGCAGCGCCGTGGCGCCGCAGCAGGTGGTGGTCACCACCGGCTCCTCCGGCGCCTTCCTGCTGGCCTTCCTGGCCGCCTTCGACGTCGGCGACCGGGTGGCGCTGGCGGCGCCCGGCTATCCGGCCTACCGCAACATCCTCACGGCATTGGGCATCGAGGCGGTGGAGATCCCGGCCGGGCCGGACACCCGCTACCAGCCGACGCCCGAGCTGCTGGAGCGATATGGCGGCCGGCTGGACGGGCTGATCATCGCCAGCCCGGCCAACCCGACCGGCACCATGCTGTCGCCCGAGGCCCTGGCCGATCTCACCGCCTATTGCGACTCGCGTTCGATCCGCCTGGTGTCGGACGAGATCTATCACGGCATCACCTACGGCATGGGTACGGCCACGGCGCTGCAGACCAGCCGCAGCGCGATCGTCGTCAACAGCTTCTCGAAATACTATTCGATGACCGGCTGGCGCCTGGGCTGGCTGGTGCTGCCGGAGGACCTGCTGCGGCCGGTCGAATGCCTGGCGCAGAACCTCTACATCTCGCCGCCGACGCTGTCGCAATACGCGGCGGTGGCGGCCTTCGACTGCGGCGAGGAGCTGGACCGCAACGTCGCCCGCTACGCCCGCAACCGCAGCCTGCTGCTGGAGGCGCTGCCGCGCGCCGGCTTCGACCGGCTGGCCCCGGCCGACGGCGCCTTCTACCTCTATGCCGAGATCGGCCACCTGACCAACGACAGCGTCGAGTTCTGCCGGCGCATGCTGGCCGAGACCGGGGTGGCGGCGACGCCGGGCGTCGATTTCGACCCGGTGCGCGGCCACGCCACCATGCGCTTCTCCTTCGCCGGCGCGACCGGGGAGATGGCCGAGGCGGCGGACCGGCTGCACCGCTGGCTGCGATAGATGGCGCGGGCGGCGCGGCGCCGGGCGTCCCGCTGGCGGCTGCCGCGCCTGCCCTTGCCGCGCCTCGCTTTGCCGGGCGCGCTCGGCCGGTGGTGGGGCCGCCGGCGCTGGTGGTCGAAGATCCTGTGCGGCCTGTTCGCCATCCTGGTCCTGGCGCCGTTGGCGCTGACGGTCGTCTACCGCGTGCTGCCGGTGCCGGCGACGCCGCTGATGGTGCTGCGCCTGTTCGAGGGCGAGGGCTGGCACCGCGACTGGGTGCCGTGGAGCGGGATCGCGCCGGTGGTGGCCAAGGCCGCGGTGGCGGCGGAGGACAACCTGTTCTGCCGGCATGACGGCTTCGACTGGCAGTCGATGCAGAAGGCCTGGGACCGCTACCAGTCCGGCGTCGGCCGGCTGCGCGGCGGCAGCACCATCTCGAACCAGACGGCGAAGAACGTCTTCCTCTGGGACGGCCGCACCTTCGTCCGCAAGGGGCTCGAGGCCTATCTGACCGTGATGATCGAGGCGCTGTGGCCGAAGCGCCGGATCATGGAGGTCTATCTCAACGTGGTCGAGCTCGGCCCCGGCATCTACGGGGTCGAGGCCGCGTCGCAGGCCTATTTCGGCAAGAGCGCGGCGCAGCTGTCGGCCCGCGAGGCGTCGCTCTTGGCCGCGGTGCTGCCCAACCCGCGCGGCTGGTCGGCCGGCAAGCCGTCGCGCTACGTCGCCGGCCGCGCCGCCACCATCCAGCGCCGCATCGGCCAGCTCGGCGACCTGCTGGACTGCGTGGAGTAGGGGTCAGTCTCCCGCGGCGCAGGGCGGCTCGGTCGTGACCGACCCCACATCGTTCCCGTCGAACTCGGCATAGATCCGGCCGAGCGGCGTCAGCGCGCCGCTGTCGTCCACCAGCCGCGAGGTGACGGTGGCCTCGCGATAGGCGCCGGCGCCCATCCAGGCATAGCGCTCGACATAGGGGCGGCGCTCCAGCTCGGGCAGGACGGTCCGCATGAACCGCTCCGTCGCCTCGGTGCTGTACCGGTTCCGGCGCCCGTCCCGCGCGGCCCAGTCGGAGACGGCGAATTCGGTGATCCAGATCGGCTTCTTGAAGGTCTCGTGGATGTAGTCGATCTTGCGCAGGAAGCTCTTGGCCGAGGGCGCCCCATACCAGTGGACGGCGATGAAATCGTAGTCCTTGCCCTGCTCGGCCATCCGGGCCGAGAAGCTCTCGAACCAGGGCCCGAGCGCGTTGACGGCGGCCGGGCTGCCGATGCGGCGGGCGAGGGGCCGGAGCCGGTCCCAGGCGCCGACCGCCTGGTCGACCGACATGTCGGCCTGCCGCCGCCCGTCCGGCTCGTTGAAGGCCAGCAGCGCGCAAGGTCTCGACCCGGCCTCCAGCTGTGCGACCTGCCGGTCCGTCTTCGCGCCGTCCGACCAGATCATCGGCACGAATTGCGCGGCCCCGGCGCCGTCGATGGGCGTCGTGTTCCAGGTGTAGTACCAGCTGGCATCGAGTTGCCGGATCGTTTCGGCCGCATTGCCGTCCCGGGGGCCGATCGCCACGCCTTTCTTCTCGCCGGCGACCGACGGCGCGGCGGTCGCGATCGCGACGGCGCAAACAATGGCAGAGAACAGGGCGGTGCGCCTCATATCGACCTCGACGGCATGGTCCCGGGATCGGCGGTCAGGCGTAGCATCTTTGCCCGGCCGCACAAACCTTGCGGAATTCGGGCTGGAATCCGGGCCGGCCGAGCCTCTATCCTGTCGAGGCCTGCGCCCGACCGGGGGGAGCGTTGCCGAAACGGCTCCTCTCCCATCCCGGGGCCGGCCCCTAGTCTGATTCCACCAGTTCTCGAGAGCCACGGCAGACGCCTCGCCATCGAGCGTGACGCCTCGGCTCCCCCCGCAGCGATCGAGGCTCCGCCGATGAACGATCTCTTCAAGGCCGAGGATTCCGCCGCCCTGCAGTTCGGCATCGGCCAGCCGGTGTCCCGCATGGAGGACCCGGTCCTGCTCCGCGGCGAGGGCCGCTACACCGACGATGTCAGCCTGCCCGGCCAGGCCCATGCCGCCTTCGTGCGCAGCCCCTATGCCCATGGCGTCATCTCCGGCATCGACGCGGAGGCGGCCCGCGCCATGCCGGGCGTGCTCGCGGTCTACACCGCGGCGGACCTCGCGCCGATGGGCTACGGGCCGCTGAAATGCCTGTTCGCGTTCCAGAACCGCGACGGCTCGCCGATGGCGCGACCACTCCGCCATGCGCTGGCGTCGGAGAAGGTGCGCTTCGTCGGCGATCCGGTCGCGGTCGTGATCGCCGAGACCGCGCATCAGGCGCGCGACGCGGCCGAGGCCGTCGCGCTCGACATCGACCCGCTGCCGGCGGTGACGCGGGTGGCGGAGGCGGTCGCGCCCGCGGCGCCCCAGCTCTATGACGACGCGCCCGGCAACCTGGTGCTCGACTACCACTATGGCGAGACCGGGAAGGTCGCCGAGGCCTTCGCCGAGGCGGCCCATGTCACCCGTCTGGAGATCCTGAACAACCGCGTCGTCGTCAACGCCATGGAGCCGCGGGCGGCCGTGGTCGCCTATGATCCCGAGACCGGCCGCTTCACCGTCCACGCGCCAAGCCAGGGCGTGTTCGGCAAGCGCAACAACCTGGCCGAGGCGATGGGCGTCCCGCCGGACCGGATCCGGCTCGTCACCGGCCATGTCGGCGGCTCCTTCGGCATGAAGGGCGCGGTGTTCCCGGAATATGTCTGCCTGCTGCACGCCGCGCGGGCGCTGGGCCGCCCGGTGAAGTGGACGGACCAGCGCTCCGACAGCTTCGTCTCCGACCATCACGGCCGCGACATGGAGGTGGTGGCCGAGCTGGCGCTCGACGCCGAGGGCCGCTTCCTCGCCACCCGCTTCACCGGATACGGCAACCTGGGCGCCTATGTCTCCCAGGTCGGCCCGATGATGACCACGCTCAACATCGCCAAGAACTCGATCGGCATGTACCGCACGCCGCTGGTCGAGGTGAGCACGGTCTGCGCCGTCACCAACACCGTGCCGATCGGCGCCTATCGCGGCGCCGGGCGGCCGGAGGGCAACTACTACATGGAGCGGCTGATCGACACGGCGGCCGCCGAGCTCGGCATCGACCGGGTCGAGCTGCGCCGCCGCAACATGGTGGCGCCGGATCAGCTGCCCTGGCAGACCCCGGCGGGGACGGCCTATGACAGCGGCGACTTCCCGGGCCTGCTCGCCCGCGCGATCGAGGCCGCGGACTGGGACGGCTTCGCCGCCCGCCGGGAGGACAGCGCCGCCCGCGGAAAGCTGCGCGGCCGCGGCATCGGCTGCTATCTCGAGGTCACGGCGCCGCCGGCCAACGAGATGGGCGGCCTGCATTTCGAGCCGGACGGCACCGTCACCATCGTCACCGGCACGCTCGACTACGGCCAGGGCCACTGGACGCCCTTCGCCCAGGTGCTGCATTCCAAGCTCGGCATCCCGCTCGACCGCATCCGCCTGGTCCAGGGCGACAGCGACCGGCTGATCGCGGGCGGCGGCACCGGCGGCTCGAAATCGATCATGGCCAGCGGCGCGGCGATCCTGGAGGCGGGCGAGCTGGTGATCGGGAAGGGCCGGCAGATCGCCGGCCATCTGCTGGAGGCCGGCGCCTTCGACGTCGAGTTCCGCAACGGCCGCTTCACCGTGGCCGGCACCGACCGCGGCATCGGCCTGATGGAGCTGGCCGGCCGGCTCTCCGCCGGCCTCGAGCTGCCGCCCGACGTGCCGGACTCGCTCGACGTCGACCATGTCTTCAAGCAGGCGCCGTCCGCCTATCCGAACGGCTGCCACGTCGCCGAGGTCGAGATCGACCCGGACACCGGCACCACGGCGGTGGTGCGCTATGTGATGGTCAACGATTTCGGCACGGTGGTGAACCCGCTGCTGGTCGAGGGCCAGCTGCATGGCGGCGTCATGCAGGGCGTCGGCCAGGCGCTGATGGAGCGCACCGTCTACGATGCGGAGGGCCAGCTGACCACCGGCTCCTTCGTCGACTACCAGATGCCGCGCGCCGCCGACGCCCCGCCGGTCTTCACCTTCGAGAGCCGCCCGCAGCCGACCGCGACCAACCCGCTGGGCGCCAAGGGCTGCGGCGAGGCGGGCTGCGCCGGATCGCTGCCGGCGGTGATGAACGCCGTGGTCGACGCGCTCTCCGGCCTCGGCATCCGCCACATCGACATGCCGGCGACGCCGCTGGCGATCTGGCAGAAGATCGCGGCGGGGCGGGGGTAGCCGGTCAGTCTTCTTCGGCCGCCAGCTGGGCCAGGACGCGGCCCTTGCCCATCTGGCGCAGCACCATTGGGATCACCACGACCAGGACGGTGATCGCCAGCAGGGTGATCGAGATCGGCGAGGAGACCAGGATCATGGGATCGCCCCGGCTGTTCTGCAGCGCGCGGCGCAGTGGCAGCTCGGCCATCGGCCCCAGGATGAAGCCGACGACCACCGGCGCGATCGGGTAGTGGAAGCGGCGCAGCATGTAGCCGAGGAGGCCGAAGGCCAGCAGCAGTCCCAGCTGGAACGACGACGGGTTGGCGCCGATGGTGCCGAGCGTGGCGAAGACCAGGATGCCGCCGTAGAGCCAGGGGCGCGGGATCGACAGCAGCCGGACCCACAGCCCGACCAGCGGCAGGTTCAAGACCAGCAGCATCGCATTGGCGACGAACAGGCTGGCGATCAGGCCCCAGACCAGGGCCGGGTTGCTCTCGAACAGCAGCGGGCCGGGCTGGATGTTGTACTGCTGGAACCCGGCCAGCATGATCGCCGCCGTGGCCGAGGTCGGCAGGCCGAGGGTCAGGAGCGGCACCAGCGTGCCGGCGGCCGAGGCGTTGTTCGCCGCCTCCGGCCCGGCCACGCCTTCGATCGCGCCATGGCCGAACTCCTCGGGATGCTTCGACAGCTTCTTCTCGGTGGCGTAGGACAGGAAGGTCGGGATCTCGGCGCCGCCGGCGGGCATCGCCCCGATCGGGAAGCCGAACAGCGTGCCGCGCAGCCACGGCTTCCAGGACCGCTTCCAGTCCGACTTGCTCATCCAGATCGAGCCGCGGATCGCCTCGATATGCTCCTCGGTGCGGCCCTGGCTGCCGGCGACCGACAACGCCTCGCCGATGGCGAACAGGGCGACCGCCAGGATGGTGACGCCGATGCCGCCCAGCAGCTCCGGGGTGCCGAAGGTCAGCCGCGCCCGGCCGCTCAGCTCGTCCAGGCCGATCAGGCCGATGGCGAGGCCGATGGCGAGTGAGGTCAGGCCGCGCATCGGTGAATCGCCGAAGGCGGCGGAGACGGTGACGAAGGCCAGGATGATCAGCGCGAACTTCTCCGGCTCGCCGAAGGAGATCGCGATCTTGGCGATCTCGGGCGCGATGAAGGCCAGCCCCGCCGTCGCGATCAGCCCGGCGACGAAGGACCCGATCGCCGCCGTGGCCAGGGCCGGGCCGCCGCGGCCGGCGCGGGCCATCTTGTTGCCCTCCAGCGCGGTGATGATCGAGGCGCTCTCGCCTGGGGTGTTGAGCAGGATCGAGGTGGTCGACCCGCCATACATGCCGCCGTAATAGATGCCGGCGAACATGATCAGCGATCCCCCGGGGTCGAGGGAGTAGGTCACCGGCAGCAGCAGCGCCACGGTCAGCGCCGGGCCGATGCCCGGCAGCACGCCGACGGCGGTGCCGAGGGTGACGCCGATCAGGGCGTACAGCAGGTTGACCGGCTGCAGGGCGACGGCGAAGCCCTGGGCGAGGAAGGCGAAGGTGTCCATGGCGTCACGCCCTCACTGCAGAAACAGCCGTTCCAGCGGCCCCGCCGGCAGGGTCAGGTCCAGCCCCTTGGTGAAGATGAACCAGACCACGAAGGCGAAGACGATGCCGATCGGGATGGTCCGCCACAGCGGGCCGCGGCCGAAGGCCCTGACGGTCGCGGCGAACAAGAGGCCGGTGGCGATCGAGAAGCCGGCCGTGGTCAGCAGCAGCATCTGCGCGGCCAGGCCGCCGACGATCCAGATGATCGGCGGCAGGTCGTCCTTCTCGCGCGGCGGCGGGTTGCCGCGCCAGGCGTCGACCGCCGTCCACGCCGCCATGATCAGCAGCAGGCCGCCGATCAGGCGGGGGAAGATCGCGGGCCCGAACCGGGCCGCGAACCCCCTGACATTGAGCTGGCCGGCGTCCCAGAACAGCACCACGGCGACGACAGCCAGGGCCGCGGCGATCCCCAGGACCGGCCAGTCCGGCCGACGCCCCTCGGCGTGTTTGGTCGTGGCGTGTTCCGGGGCGGTGCTCATTCGGCCAGACCGATGTCCTTGAGGATCTGCTCGGTGGTGCCGATGTCGGCGGCGAGCTGCTTGTCGAAATCGGCGCCGGCCAGGTAGGTGTCGATCCAGCCCTTGGTCTTAAGCGTATCCTGCCAGGTCTTGGACTTGGCCAGCTTCTCGATGTCGGCGGCGACGGCGGCCTTCTGCTCGTCGCTCAGCCCCGGCGCCGCGGCGACCATGCGCCAGTTCTGCACCACCACGTCGAGGCCGGACTCCTTCAGCGTCGGCGCGTCGACCCCGGCCATCCGCTCGGCGCTCGATACCGCCAGGACGCGCAGCGCCCCGGCCTTCACCTGGGCCTCGAACTCGCCGTAGCTGGAGATGCCGGCCGTCACTTGGCCGCTCAGCACCGCGGCCAGCGCCTCGCCGCCGCCGGAATAGGCGATGTAGTTGATCTCGGTCGGGTCCACCCCGGCCGCCTTGGCCACCAGCCCGACGGCGATGTGGTCGGTGCCGCCGGCCGAGCCGCCGGCCCAGGTCACGCCGCCGGGATCCTTCTTCAGGCTCTCCACCAGCTCCTGCACCGATTTCAGCGGTGAATCCTTCGGCACGACGATCGCCTCGTACTCGCCGGTCAGGCGGGCGATCGGGGTGACGTCGGCCAGGGTCACCGGCGACTTGTTGGTGATGATGCCGCCGACCATGACGTAGCCGCCGACGATCAGGGCCTTCGGGTCGCCCTTGTTCTGGCTCGTGAACTGGGCCAGGCCGACCGTGCCGGCGGCGCCGGGCACGTTGACGACCTGGACGCTGCGCGAGATGCCCTCGGCCTGCAGCGCCTGCTGCATCGACCGCGCGGTCTGGTCCCAGCCGCCGCCGGGGCCGGCCGGCGCCATGATGGTGTAGTCGTTGGCCCGGGCTGCCAGCGGCAGCGCCAGGACGGCCGCGAGTGCGGCGATCGCCAGTCTCTTCATGGGTATCCTCCCTTGATCGGTTTGGTTTTGGCGGAAAGCATAGCGCCCCGTGCGTTCACCGCACAGGATGGTCGCTTATCGGCCGTTGATGATGGATGGAACGGTGACCGGCCGCCGCGGGTCGCGGGGCTCTCGCATCTCGGGTGAAATCGGGACCTCCCTGGCCTGTTGCTTCGCCCCGGGCATCGCGATCGGCCCGGTTCCAGGAGGCAGTCTAGCGGCCGAACCTGTCAGCGTCCTGTCATCGGGTCAGGCCGCCGAGTGGCGAGGATCCGGTCAGGCTTCGATCAGGTTCAGCCGCTTCTCGATCCGGTCGAGCCGGGCTTCGATGCGGTCGATGCGGGCGGATTGGCCGGCGAAATCGGCGTGCAGCCCGGCCACTTGGCTTTCCAGAGAGGTCAGGCGACGGCCGTGATCCTGCTGCGTCTCGATCACCCGATCGACCTTCTCGTCGATGCGGCGTAGATAGACCAGGATCAGGCTCTCGAGCTCGTCGGTCATGCTGGAAATATGGCCGCGCCGGGAGCCGGTGTCCATGGCCCGGACTGTCAGCGTCCTGTCATCGGGTCCGGGCCGTCCGACACCAGCCGCCGCCATGTCTCCAGGAACCGCTCCCGGCGGCGCTCGTCGAGCGCCACCAGCAGCGACGGCCCCAGCGGGATCGGCTGCAGCGCGCCCTCGGCCTTGCCGGCGATGCTGCCGGCGGTCCAGGGGCCGGAGATGTCGGGCATGATCGCGCCGAGGCCGGTGACGCCGGCCGCCAGCGCCTGGCCGCGCGGCGACAGCAGGTAGTCGACGAAGGCGCGGGCCAGCTCGGCATCCGGGGCGCCGCGCGGGATCAGCGCCACCCGGGTCATGACCAGGGCGTAATCCTCCGGCACCACCACGCCCAGCCGCTTCCCGGCGGTCTGCCGCGCGAAGGCGTAGGAGCCGAGCAGGTTATAGCCGAGGATCAGCTCGCCATTGACGATCCGGTCCAGCATCTCCGGGCTGCTGCCGCTCAGCTTGGCGTCGACCCGGCCGAAGGCGGCGGCCAGCCGCCAGAAGTTGGAGGAGATCAGCGCATCCTGGCTGGCCAGCAGGTGGCCGATGCCGCTGATGGCGATGTCGTAGGTGGCGACCCGGCCGCGGAACCGCTCCGGCTGCGCCTCCAGGAGCGCGATCAGCTCGGCATGCGACCGCGGCACCTCCGCCTCGGGCAGCAGGTCGGGATTGTAGGCGATCACCGCCGGCTCGAAAGTGAAGCCGATCGCCTCGGCCCGCCACTGCGCCCAGTGCGGCAGCCGGTCCAGCCAGGGCGAGGCATAGGCCTGGGCGAAGCCGTCATTGGCCAGCTTCACCTGCAGGTCGGGGGCGGAGCTGATCAGCAGGTCGGGCACGGGCGACAGCGTGCCGGTCGACGCCGCCTGGTACATCGGCAGCGTGTCGGTCTCCTCGTAGACCACCCGGATCTCCGGCCGCAGCGCCTGGAAATCGGCGATGAAGCGGGCGAAGAGCGGGGTGTCGGTGGCGCCGAGGATGGTCAGCGTCCGCTCGCCGCCAGCCGGGGCGGGGTAGACGGTGGTGCCGGGCGCGGCCCGGCCGGGCTGGACCGATCCCGCCAGCAGAACCGCGGCCAGCAGCAGTGCCGCCGCCGGTCCGTGCGGCCGCCGGGCCGGCTCGGCCTCCTCGAACGGCAGCGCCACCTCCACCTGCAGCCCGCCGCCCGGCCGGTCCAGCAGGGCCAGCGTGCCGCCATGCGCCTCGGCCACGGTGCGGACGATCGACAGGCCGAGGCCCGACCCCGGCCGATCACGGCTGCCTTCGCCGCGGGTGAAGCGCTCCAGCACCAGCGCCTTCTCGGCCGCCGGAATGCCTGGGCCCCGATCGGAGACGCGGATCACGGCCCGGTCGCGCTCGACCGCCGCCTCGATCTCGACATCGCCGCCGGGCGCATGGGTCAGGGCGTTGTGCACCAGGTTCCACAGCATCTCGCGCAGCGCCACGCGGTCGCCGCTGATCCCGGTCCGCGCCGCCTCCGGCGCCAGCGCGACCGACAGCCGGCCGGCCTCCTCGGACTCCAGCCGCTGGCGCACATCCTCGACGATCGCGTCGAGCGGCACGACGGTGGCCTCGCGCGCCTCCAGCCGGTGGCGCACGGTCGCGTCCATCAGCAGCTGGTTGACCAGATGGCTGGCCTGGACCGCGTTCTGGTGGATGCGGACCACGCGGTCGCGCAGCCGGGCGGGGTCGTCCTCGTCGACCGCGACCTCGGCCTGGGCGCGCAGCGAGGCCAGCGGCGTGCGCACCTGGTGGGCGGCGTCGGCGACCAGGCCGCTGACCCGCTCCATCACGCTGCGCAGCCGGGCGATGAAGTCGTTCAGCGCCCCGGCCAGCTGCTGCACCTCGACCGGCACCGGCACCTGCACCGGCGACAGGTCCTCCGGCGCGCGGCGGCGCAGCTCCCGCTCCATCACCACCAGGGGTGCTACGGCATAACGGATGCCGAACCAGACCAGGCCGAGGGCGACCAGGCCGAGGGCGGCGAGGGGCAGGGCGGCCTGGCCCAGGATCTCCGACGCCAGCGCCTCGCGGGCGCCGCGGGTCTCGGCGACGCGGATGGTGGCCCAGCCGGCCTTGCCCTCGACGAAGACCAGCCGGCCGACCGTGGCGATCCGCACCGCCTCGCCGTGATAGGTGCCCTCGGTGAAGTCGGGCGTGGCCGAGGCGGCCGGCGGCAGCCCGGCGCCGAGGTCGCGATAGCCGGTGACAAAGGCGCCGTCCGGCGCCGCCACCTCGTAGAAGACGCGGTCGTCGTCGGAGAAGTCGAGCATCGCCAGTGAGGCGGTGGGCAGCTCGACCGTGACCGCGCCGTCCTCGATCTGGACCGCGCCGGCGATGGTGAAGGCCGAGGCGGCGAGCAGCCGGTCGAAGGCGCTGTCCGACGCGCCGCGGGCATAGTCGCGGATCAGCGCGACCAGGCCGATGCCGGTCAGCAGCAGCGCCAGCACGGTCAACGCCAGCATGCGCCGCCGGATCGACGCGCGGCCGGATTTCGTCACGGCCCGCCTGCGCGTCCCGCGGGATCGGCGATACCGATGGCGGGTAAACGAACAGATTGCCTCTCCCGCTTGCGGGAGAGGTCGGACATCCGAAGGATGTCCGGGTGAGGGGATCGCGGCGCTGCCGAAAGCACAGCTTTGCCGCGAGCGAGCGTGTGATCCGCCCGGTCCTGAAA
>NZ_JBHYMS010000033.1:0-75860 GCF_042743185.1 Inquilinus sp. NPDC058860
CTCCACTCCACCATGGTGTCCACCAACGCTGATGGTGGACACCATCCTGGAGCCTCCTCTCCTCCGACGGCAGGCGGCCTCCACATCACGCGTACAACAGTTGGGGTGGGCAGCGACGATCTTGCGGCACGCCTGAACTCGGTGGAAGCAAGCGGCTCCATCGGGGGGCCGCATACTCCCGATCAATCAGGCTGCCGCAGGGCTATTGAGTTTCGGAATGACGGCGTCGATGAACGTGTCCATCGTTGCCTCACCCATATCCACGGCCTTGGCACCTTCGCCATGGATAATCCTCACGTCGGTGATGCCGAGGACGTGGAGAATGGCCTTGAGGTATCGCGGGGCAAAATTGAGATGGTCGATGGGCGAGGCCTCGCCATAGATGCCGCCGGACGCCAGCACCACGGTGGCTTTCTTGCCTGTCAGCAGTCCCTTGCCGTCGAAGCCAAGCGTTACGCCCTTGCGCACGATGTGATCGATCCAGGCTTTGAGGCTGGCCGGGATATTATAGTTGTAGACCGGCGTGGCGATGACAAGCTCGTCGGCTGCCAGCAATTCGGCAACCAGCGCGTCCGAGAGGCGCAGTTGCTCGGCCGTGTCCGAGGTATGGGCATGCGGGGGCGTGAAATAGGCCGATAACCACGGCATGGTCACGTGCGGCAGCGCATCCACGGCCAGGTCGCGCCGCACGACCGCGCCATCCGGGTGCACCTCGAGCCAATTGGCGACAAGGCGTTTGGTCAGCTGACGGGAAATCGAAGCCTCGCCGCGCGCGCTGGTTTCGACAACGAGAAGGTTGGGCATGGCGTCCTCAAGGTTTTGGGCCAAACAGCCGGAACAGATGCGGACGATATAGGGCTTTCAATCTAGCGTCGGGAGCGATAATAAAGCGATCATCTCTATCGGTTAATATGATGGATCATGATCGGCAGTCTCAGCCTCGACCAGTTGCGCGTCCTGGTGACCATTGCTGATGCCGGCAGCTTTTCGGCGGCCGGGCGGCAATTGCGCCGCGCGCAATCGGCAATCAGCCAGTCGGTGGCGACATTGGAAGCCGCGCAGGGCGTCCAGCTCTTTGACCGCAGCACCCATCGCCCCCGCCTGACGGAAACGGGCCGGGTTCTGGTCGATCAGGCCCGGCTGGTGCTTTCGAGCGCGGCCCGCTTCGAAGCCGTCGCGACTGGCGCGCGAGGCGGGGTCGAGCCCGAGCTTGCCCTGGCCATAGATCCGCTGGTGCCCACCGCCCCGCTCATCGAAAGCCTGCGCGCGTTGCACCACGTCTATCCGCATCTTCCCGTCAGCTTCTCGACCGAGGGCCTGGGCGGGGCGCTGCGTCGTTTGCGCAGCGGCGACGTCGCACTGGCCTTCTGCCTGCTGCTGCCGGTGGTGCCCGAGGACGTCGTGGCTTCGCCGCTGCTGCGCGTGGCGCTGACGCCCGTGGTCAGCGCCGAGCACCCATTGGCAGCGCTTGGCCGTCCGGCAACCCGCGACGACCTGGAGCGCCATATCCAGCTCGTCCTGTCCGATCCGGTCGATCGGGAAGCGAACAATTACGGCCTGGCCAGCGCCACGCGGTGGCGCTTTGTCGACCTCGGCCGCAGACTGGATTTCCTACTGGCCGGCTTCGGCTGGTGCCGGATGCCGGAACATCTGATTGCCGATCATCTCGCAGCCAGCGATCTGGTTCGGCTCGAGCTGGCCGAAGATGCCCGTGACCCGGCAGACGCCCTGACCATCTACGCCGCCCGCATGGCGGACCATGAACCCGGCCCGGCCGGCCGGTGGCTCCTTGACGACCTGCAGGTCCGGCTGTCGCTCTGATCCGGTCAAACACTTGTCGTCAGTATCGCCTAATCCCTGAGAGAGACCGGAAGAGCCGCGATGAACGCGGTCAAAGTCGGCTCTTCGGTATTAGTCGCACTGCCGCCGACGTACGCAATCGGCGGCGAAATCGCCATAGGGGGCAATCAGCGGCTAATGGCGGGCCGAAGCCGACGAAGCCGAGAACTACGTCTACGCTATATCCTCCACAGCCCTCATAAATAGAACTGCAACCGAATGGCTCGAATGGGGTGGTTTCCTGCCAGTCCACTATGAAACGCTATTACCCTAGAGAGGACGAAGGCGGGTCAGTAGGATGATGCTCGCAAGGCTTCATCAAGCGACCTGCGCCCATTGCCAGTAAGCCAGGACGCGAAAGTCAGCAGGTCGGGATTGATTTCACGCATGAGTTTCAGATCGACCTGCTCGGCAAGCGGCCCGTCTTCCAGGCTCTTTGCCATATGCGCGAGATCAGCGTTTGCAGCGAGAACGTCGTCGGGAAAACGTTCATAGGTTATCGGGCAACCGGCTACTTCGCTGAAGGCTGCCTCAAGCTCGCGCCCGGTCAGGCGGTCGCTCGCGATCTTAAGCGTCCTGCCGCCGAAACGGGGCCTGTCGGCGAACACTGCAGCAACAAACCTGCCGATGTCTTCCACGGCGGTAAGCTGAATGGAATGCTCCGGTCGAATCAGGGACACCAACCGACCCTCATCCAGACCGAAGCCGGGTCGCACCAGCATTTCCATGAAAATCATCGGCCGGATTATGGTCGTAGTCATGGCCAGTTCCCGAACATGTGCTTCGATACGAGGCTTGGCGTCGAAACGCGGAACACCTGTCAGTTCATTCCCCACGCTGGCGCCCGACGAGTAGACAAAATGGTTGATGCCGGTTTCACCAGCGATATCTGCAATCGAAATGCCATGACGGACTTCGTCCTCGGCGGCCAGGTTGGCTGGCAGTACGCTAAAGACACCGTAAGCGTCTTTCATCGCTGTGCGGATTACATTGGTCTCTTCAAATGAACCCTGCACAAGCTCGACGCCTGCATTCCGCAATTGCAGCGATGCAGCTTTGGTGGAATCCAGAACGAGTGCGCGAACAGGCCATCCCGCCTTCAACAAGGCTTTGGCGACTGATCCTCCCTGCCTTCCGGTAGCGCCGAAAACCAGAATGGGGTGCTTGCTATTGGTCACTTGAAACCCTCGCGTTAAACAAGGGTCATCCATATATACGAATAATGCTCCGTCGGAAGACGGCACATTTTTCAGCATCAGGCACAAGGATGATACTCTTGGACAAAGAGATCGATGCCGGCACATTGCGCGGATCGGAGAACGACAGACACTTCAGACCCATCCCGTCAAACGGGGTCTGCAGCCTGCTGAGTGACAAATGGACTCTGCCGGTTCTTTGGCGTCTTTCGCTCGCGAAGGATCATCGGCTCCGATTTTCAGCTTTGAGAAAAGAGGTCGGCGAAGTCACCCAGCGGATGCTGACGCTCACGCTGCGCAATCTCGAGCGCGAAGGATTTGTCGTACGTCACTATTTCCCCGAAGTGCCGCCGCGTGTCGAGTACGAGCTGACAGAGATCGGCCACGGAGCTTTGCGCGCCCTTGAGGGATTTAATTTCTGGGTCCACGACAATCTGGACTCCATCAAGGCGCGCCGGCGCGCTTACGACCAGGCGGAGTTATAAATCCAAATCCCCCAAATTGGCTGAGAAGCTCAGATATCGGTCCAGGTTAGCAACGCTCGGCTACGCCCGCTTTCAGCATCGTCGATCGTTGCCCTGGACGGCCGACTTGGGGTCGACAGTTGCCGTTGTGGCCTCAAGATATATCGGGCTGTAGCGTAGAATCGGCGGTTCACCATGCCACTTGGTGGCGATGCGGGAACCGGCGGCGATATCGCGCCATAGAGGGCAATCGGCGGTGTTTGGCGGGCCGCGAGGGATTCGAACTGCTATGTCCAGGCAATTCCGCCGCATCAACTTCCGCTGACGACCATTCCGGACCATCGGCGCTCTGCCAAAGCCCGCGCCCGGCTATATTCCACTGATGACTCGAACCGGTCCGGATTGATGCCGCTGACGATCGTCTCGCGTGGCGGACAGAATGTTCCGGTTGCATTGGTTTGCGATTTTGTTCATGATATGTTCCATGAGCATGGCGCAGACCGATCGCGACGCGAACGAGGCCCGGCCGGCCGATCCCGACCTGAACTGGACGGGATGGGCGCTGGAGAAGCTGCGCGATGTGGTCGACATCGACATCCGGTCCAAGCGGATGACCCTGCAGCAGCAGTCGGTGATGCCGGCGGGGCGGGAGGCGGCGCCGGATTTCGCGCTGATGCAGTCGCGCCTGTCCCGCTCGATCCGCCTGTCGATCGCCATGGCCGAGCGGGTCCGCGGCAAACACCTGCACCGCCGGGCCGAAGCCGAGAAGTCGGGAGCGCTGGAGCGCCGCCGCCGGCGGCGGGAGCAGGCGGTGCAGGCGGTGGTCGAGGCAGTCACGGCCGCCGAGGCGGCGGACCTCGCCGGGGTCGGCGGGACCGTCGATCCCGAGGCGACCGAACGCCTGCGGGCCGATGTGTGGGAGAGGCTGACCGAGGACGAGGTCCTGGACGTCCGCATCGACACGCTGCCGCCCGACGAATTCGTGCGCGAGATCTGCCGCTGGCTCGGCCGCCGGCTGGACCCGAGCCGGCTGCCGCAGGGCTGGGACGATGTCCTCGAGGCCGATGACGATGCCTCCGGCAGCCCGCCCGATGCGGGCACCGACGTCACTGCTGTGAATCCCGACACCGGAGACGACTGGCCTGAACAGCCGGACGAGTTCGACGACGGCCGCCCGCCATCCGTGCCTGCGAAGCCGGACAGCAGCTGAGCGCCGCTTCCGGCGTTCCCTCCTGGTCATGAGCCGGATTGTCCTGCCTTTCCCGCGTGGCGGAAGAGGTGATTTGCCCTGCCCTCTTCGATCTTTTGTTCGACATGTTGACGCCTGCGGACAGGCGCGCTACGACTGACATGTCAGATTGACATCACTGGCCGCATGCAACCGACGCGGCAGACGACAGGGAGATGGACGTGCCCCAGCCAGGCGAGCGTTTCGGCCTTTCCGCGGCATTGACCGTCCCCTTCCGGCCCGACGGCGGCGTCGATTTCCCGCGCTTCGTCGCGCATGTGCGCTGGTGCCTGGCGCAGGGCTGCCGCACCGTCACCGCCTTCGGCACCACCGGCGAAGGCGCCGCCTTCTCCCTGTCCGAGCGCGAGCAGGTGCTGGGCGCCTTGGCCGGCGCCGGCATCGAGGGGCGCCAGCTGGTCGGCGGCATCGCCGCCTCCGCGGCCGAGGACGCCGTGGCGCAGGCACGCATGGCGCTCGACTTCGGGGCCGACGCGCTGCTGCTGCCGCCGCCCTTCTACTTCAAGGGCGTCGGCGACGACGGGCTGTTCGCTTGGTTCGCCCGGGTGTTCGAGCAGCTCGGCGCCGCCGCCCGCGGCGTGATCCTCTATCACATCCCCAGCGTCACCCAGGTGCCGCTGTCGGTCGAGCTGATCGGCCGGCTGCGCGCCGCCTTCCCCGAGGTGGTCCGCGGCGTCAAGGACTCCTCCGGCAGCTGGGACTATGCCCAGGCCCTGCTGGCCCAGCATCGCGACCTGGCGATCCTGATCGGCGACGAGCGCTGTCTCGCCGCCGCGGTCCGGCTCGGCGGCCAGGGCGCCATTTCCGGCATCGCCAACATCTACCCGGAGGCGATGCTGCCGCTGGTGCAGGAGGGGCGTGAGGACGACCGCATCCACCGCCTGGTCGCGGCGCTGCTGGACTATCCGGTGATCCCGGCGGTCAAGGCGCTGGTGGCCCACCGGACGGGCGACCGCACCTGGCTCGCCACCCGGGCGCCGCTGCAGCCGCTGTCGCCGGCCGAGGCGGCCCGGCTCGGCGCCGCGGCGGACGGCCTGTTCACGGCGATGGCGGCGACCGGATGAGCGACGGCGAGCCGCTGAAGCTGCGCGAGAAGGCGTACGACAGCTTCACCCAGCACCTCCTGGCCAACAACCTGCACGCCGGGCAGTTCATCTCCCAGCGCGAGCTGGTGGCGCTGACCCAGATGCCGCTCGGCGCCATCCGCGAGCTGGTGCCGCGGCTGGAGGCCGAGGGGCTGATCAAGACCGTGCCGCAGCGCGGCATGCAGATCATGCACATCGACCTGACCATGATCCGCGACGCCTACCAGTTCCGGCTGTTCCTGGAGAAGGAGGCGACCGCCGCCTTCGCCCGCTCGGTGACCGACGGCGGCCTGGCGGTGCTGCGGGCGCAGCACGAGGAGATCATCGCCCGGGTCGAGCGCGAGGGTCCCACGCCGCAGGTGGTCGACGACGCCCAGGCCACCGACTGGGGCCTGCACGACATCATCATCGACGCGCTGGGCAACGAGATCATCTCCAAGGCCTATCGCGTCAACTCGATCAAGATCCGGCTGATCCGGCGCGAGCTGACCGGCATCGCCGGCCTCGTCGTGCCGGTGATGCAGGAGCATCTCGGCATCATCGACGCGATCGCGAGCCGGGACCCGGTCCGCGCCGCCGAGGCGATGACGGCGCATATCGCCAACGCCCGCAACCGCGCCCTCGGGCTATAACGCAAGCCGGCCGGGCCAAGCCCGGCTCAACCAATCAAGGGAGGAACATCATGGCATCCATACTGACTCTGAGCCGCCGGTCGCTGCTGGCCGGCACCGCGGCGGCGGCCGCGGCCGGCGCCCTGCCCCGGATCCGTCCGGCCTGGGCCGCGCCGGACTGGAAGAAATATGCCGGCACCCATATCGAGGTGAACCTGGTCAAGAGCCCGCGCAGCGAGACCATCGCCCGGAACCTGAAGGAATTCACCGACCTGACCGGCATCGATGTCGGGCTGGAGCAGACGCCGGAGCAGCAGCAGCGGCAGAAGGCGGTGGTCGAGTTCAACAGCGGCGCGCCGAGCTTCGACGTCATCCATCTCAGCTATCACGTGCAGAAGCGGATGTTCGAGAAGGGCGGCTGGCTGGCCGACCTGCGGCCGTTCCTGGCCGACCCCGCCCTCGCCGACCCGGCGGTCAGCCTGAACGACTTCTCCGGCGCCGGCCTGGCCTATGCCACCGCGGCCGACGGCGCGATCGGCAGCCTGCCGCTCAGCGTCGACTACTGGATCGTCTACTGGAACAAGGAGCTGTTCGCGGCCAAGGGGCTGAAATACCCGACCAGCTTCGAGGAGCTGGTGTCCGCCGCCGAGGCGCTGACCGACCCGGCCGCCGGTACCTACGGCTTCGTCGCCCGCGGCATGAAGAACGCCAACGTCCCGGTCTGGACCTCCTTCATGCTCGGCAACGGCGTCGCTCCGCTGGCCGACGATCGCAGCCTGGCCACCACCTCCGACGGCGCGGTCGAGGCGGCGAAGCTGTACCAGCGCCTGCTGACCAAGGCCGCCCCTCCGGGCGTCGCCGGCTTCAACTGGAACGAATGCCAGTCGGCCTTCCTGCAGGGCAAGATCGGCATGTGGCTGGACGGTGTCGGCTTCGCCAAGCCGCTGGAGGATCCGAAGCTGTCCCGCGTGGTCGGCAAGACCGGCTACGGCGTCATGCCGAAGGGCCCGAAGGCCCAGGCCTCCGCCACCTTCGGCGACGGCATCGGCGTGGCCGAGGGCAGCGAGAACAAGGAGGCCGCCTTCCTGTTCTGCCAATGGGCGGTGTCGCGCACGGTACAGGCCGACCTGCTGCAGAGCGGCTCGGGCGTGCCGTTCCGCAGCTCGATCCTGGAGGATGCCGAGGTGCGCAAGGGCGTGACCCTGCCGGCCGACTGGATCGACGCCGTCGTCGGCTCGTCCAAGGTCAGCAAGCTCGGCCTGCCGGTGATCGTGCCGGTGACCGAGTTCCGCGACATCTTCGGCATCGCCCTGACCAACATCGCCGGCGGGGCCGACCCGGCGGCCGAGCTGGCCAAGGCGACCGAGCAGTTCAAGCCGATCCTGGACAAGAGCGAGGCCTGAGGTGATCGAAGCCGCGGACGCCGGGGCAAGACGACGGGTGCGGGCGCGGCGGCCGAATGCCGTCGCGCCGAGCCTGCGCACCTACCTGCCCTTCATCCTGCCGGCGGTGCTGGTGGTCGGGGCGGTGATCGTCTTCCCCTGGGCCTTCACCGGCTGGGTCAGCCTGCACGACTGGCAGGCCACCGGCGCCGGCGGCTTCATCGGCCTCGACAACTACGTCCGGCTGTTCGCCGACGCCCGCTTCGGCGAGGCGGTGTGGCACACGCTGGTCTACACCGTCCTCTCCGTGCTGCTGCCGCTGGTCCTCGGCCTGGCGGCGGCGCTGGTGTTCAACGAACGCTTCCCGCTGCGCGGCCTGGCCCGCGGCATCGTGATCATGCCGATGATGGCGACCCCGGTCGCCATCGCCCTGGTCTGGACCATGATGTTCCACCCGCAGCTCGGCGTGCTGAACTACCTGCTCAGCCTGGTCGGGCTGCCGCCCTCGCTCTGGGTGTTCGACCAGGGCACGGTGATCCCGTCGCTGGTGCTGGTCGAGACTTGGCAGTGGACGCCGCTGGTCATGCTGATCGTGCTCGGCGGCCTGTCCGCCCTGCCGGCCGAGCCCTATGAGAGCGCCCAGATCGACGGCGCCAGCTGGCTGCAGCAGTTCCGCTACCTGACCCTGCCGATGATCTCGCCCTTCCTGATGGTGGCGGTGATCATCCGCTCGATCGACGCGCTGAAGAGCTTCGACATCATCTACGCCATCACCCAGGGCGGCCCGGGCACGGCGTCGGAGACGATCAACATCTACCTCTACACCCAGGCCTTCACCTTCTACGACATCGGCTACGGCTCGGCGATCGCGGTGGTGTTCTTCGGCATCGTCGTCGCCATGTCCCTGGCGCTCTTGTGGCTGCGCCAGCGCGCCAAGCTCGCGGCCACCTGAGGAGGCTCCAGATCATGTCCCGCCCCCTCTCGAAAATTCTGCGCCGCGCCGCGCTGTATTTCGCCGTGCTGGTGATCGTGTCGCCGGCGCTGCTGTTCTTCCTGTGGATGCTGTCGCTGTCGCTGAAGCCCGAGGTCGACAACATCAGCTACCCGCCGGTCCTGATCCCGACCACCCTGGCCTGGAGCAACTACGCCCAGGTCTTCGCCGAGAACTCCTTCGGCCGTTACTTCATCAACAGCCTGATCGTCACCGGCGCCGCCACGCTGATCGGCCTGGTGATCGGTGCGCCGGCCGCCTATGGCATCGCCCGGGCCAGGGCGACCAAGCTGTCCGTGGTCGTCATGATCGCGCGGATGACGCCGGGCCTCAGCTACCTGATCCCGCTGTTCCTGATGTTCCGCTGGCTCGGGCTGATGGGCACGCTGTGGCCGCAGATCATCACCCATCTGGTGATCACCCTGCCGATCGTGATCTGGGTCCTGATCTCCTACTTCGAGGCCCTGCCGATCGAGCTGGAGGAGGCCGGGCGGATCGACGGCGCCAACCGTTGGCAGGTGTTCCGCCACGTCGTGCTGCCGCTGACCCGACCCGGCATCACCGTGGCGCTGCTGCTGTCCTTCATCTTCTCCTGGAACAACTTCGTGTTCGGCATCGTGCTGGCCGGGCGCACCACCCGCACCCTGCCGGTCGCGGTCTACAACTCGCTGACCTTCGAGCAGGTCAGCTGGGGGCCGCTCTCGGCCGCGGCGCTGGTGGTGGTGGTGCCGGTGCTGGTGCTGACCGTGGTCGCCCAGAAGCAGATCGTGGCGGGCCTGACCTCGGGTGCGGTCAAGGGCGGCTGACCGACCGCCCTCGCGCGATCGGCGGACCACCCCAATTGGATCACTTGCAAATTAGATAAAATGCCGTAATTTGTAGGTATATAGTCATGCTCATTTGAAGCCAATGGCTCGGGGGATGGTGTCATGTCCGTCATTCAGATCGCCGACGATCGGGCCCTGCCGGCAACGGCGCCCGCGGCCTCCATCCGGACCGCCCTGGCCAGCCGCCAGGACGAGATCCTGTCCCTGCGGCAGAACGCGTCCGAGATCCTGTACCGGCTGCGGGCTGTCCGCGAGACCTGGTCCGACACCGACCTGCCGCCGGCCCAGGAACGCTGGGTGCTGCAGCAGGTCATCGAGTGCCTGACGGTCAGCTGCGAGCCGCCGACCGGGGACGAGTTCGACCGGATCGCGGTGGCCGGCCAGGCGTTGGCCATGCTGTTCGACATGTCGGATGAGGACTTCGAAGCCGCCGCTCTGGACGGCGACACCTACGACCTGGTCGATTTCGACGCCGATCTCGACGATGCGGAGGATCTGGCGGCCGCGAACGCGTAGGACCGGCGTCGGCCGCTGCCGGGCCTGTCCCCGTCGCATGCCGAAAAGCTTTGCCGCGCGAGAGGCCTTGTCCTAATCCGAGAAAACACTTTCGGTGCGGTCCATCTTGTCCCTCTCCCTCGGCATCGACACCGGCGGCACCTTCACCGACGCGGTCCTGTTCGACCCGGACCACGGCGTCGTCGCCGCCGCCAAGCGGCTGACCACCAAGCACGACCTGGCGCTGGGCATCGGCGCCGCGATCGACGCGGTGCTGGAGCAGCACCCGGCCGAGATCGCCTTCGTCGGCCTGTCCACCACCCTCGCCACCAACGCCGTGGTCGAGGGCCAGGGCAACCCGGCCTGCCTGATCCTGATCGGCTACCCTGAGGCCGCGCTGGACCGCGCCGGGCTGCGCGCGGCGATCGGCGGCGACCCGGTGGCGGCCGTGGCCGGAGGGCACCGGTCGACCGGCGAGGAGCAGGCGCCGCTCGACCTCGAGGCCGTCCGCGCCGCCATCCTGCAGCACGCCCCGGCGGTCACCGCCTTCGCCGTCGCCGGCTATTTCGCCGTGCGCAACCCGGCGCATGAGCTGGCGGTGCGCGACCTGGTGCGCGACCTGACCGGCAGGCCGGTGACCTGCGGCCACGAGCTGACCTCCGGCCTCGACGCGCCGCGGCGGGCCCTGACCGCCCTGCTGAACGCCCGGCTGATCCCGCTGACCGCCTCGCTGATCCGGGCCGTGCGCGGCCGGCTGGACGCCCGCGGCATCGCGGCGCCGCTGATGGTGGTGAAGGGCGACGGGTCGCTGATCGCCGACCGCTTCGCCCTGGCCCGGCCGGTCGAGACCGTGCTGTCCGGCCCGGCCGCCAGCGTGGTCGGCGCGCGCTGGCTGACCGGCCGCGACGACTGCTTCGTCTCGGATATCGGCGGCACCACCACCGACATCGCCATCCTGAAGGACGGCCGCCCCCTCCTGAACCGCGAGGGCGCCCAGGTCGGCGGCTGGCGCACCATGGTCGAGGCGGTGGAGATCCGCACCTTCGGCCTCGGCGGCGACAGCGAGGTGCGGATCGAGCCCGGCATCGGCCTCGCCGTCGGCCCGCGCCGGTCGGTGCCGCTGAGCCTGCTGGCGCACCAGCATCCGGAGATGCTGGCGGCGCTGCGCCGCCAGGCCGAGCGGCCCGAGGGCCTAAGCCTGGATGGCCGCTTCGCCCTGCGCCTGCGCGCGTTCGACGCCGAGACGCTGTCGCCGCAGGAGCAGCGGATCTGGCAGGTGCTGGCCGACGGGCCGCAGCCGCTGGAGACGGTGCTGACCAGCCATCTGCTGGACCGGCCGCTGGAGCGGCTGGTGGCGCGCGGGCTGGTGATCCTGTCCGGCTTCACCCCGACCGACGCCGCCCATGTGCTGGGTCTGCACGGCGGCTGGTCGCGCGACGCGGCGCTGCTGGGCGCAACCCTGTGGGCCCGCCGTCCGGCCGAGCCGGGCTGGACTCCGCCGGCAGACGCCGAAGCCTTCGCCCGGTCGGTGCTGGAACGGCTGACCGCCGACAGCGCGCTCGCCCTGGTCGAGGCCGCGCTGGCCCGCGACGGGGTGGCCGACCCGGCCCGGGAGGCGCGCGGCCTGCTGCCGCGCCGGGCCGTGGCGGGCGACGCCCCGGCCCCTGCCCTGCTGCGCCCTGCCCTGACCCTCGGCCTGCCGCTGGTCGGCATCGGCGCCTCGGCCGCGACCTACTATCCGGAGATCGCCCGGCGCCTGGGCACCGAGAGCGTGGTGCCGCAGCATGCCGGCGTCACCAACGCCATCGGCGCGGTGGCCAGCGGCGTGCTGCAGCGCGCCGTCGTCACCATTACCGCGCCGGAGGAAGGCCGCTTCCGCGTCCACGCCCCGGCCGGCATCCGCACCTTCGGCAGCCTGGAAGAAGCTGCGGCTTACGCCGAGGCGGAGGCGCACGGCCGGGCCGAGGCCCTGGCGCGCGAGGCCGGCGGGCAGGAGGTGGCGGTCACCGTCACCCGCGCCGACCGCGTGGTGTCGATGGCCGGCGGCCTCGACCTGTTCGTCGAGAGCACCGTGACCGCCACCGCTGCAGGCCGGCCGCGGATGGGGTGAGCCGGCCTACATCAGTCGGCTCGTCACGACGAAGAACAGCACGAAGATCACGCCCAAGCCCCAGACCACCGGGGTGACGCCGGAGCGGCGGCCGAGGGCCAGGCACAGCAGGATGTAGGCGAAGGTGCCGATCGCCATGCCGTTGATCAGGTTGTTGCTGAGCACCGTCACCAGCAGCATCAGCACCACCGGCACGGCGTTGGCGAGGTCCGACATGTCGACTCGCGCCAGCCCCTGCAGCATGAAGATGCCGACCACCACCAGCGCCGGCGCTGTGGCCTGGGGCGGGATGATGACGAAGACCGGCCAGATGAACAGCGCCAGCACGAAGCCGATCGCGACCACCACCGAGGTCAGCCCGGTGCGGCCGCCGGCCTGGACGCCGGCGACGGATTCGATGAAGGCCGTCACCACCGAGGTGCCGAGCAGCGGCCCGACGATGGTCGCGGTGGCGTCGGTCGAGAAGGCGGCGGTGGCGTTCGGGATCGACCCGTCCGGCTTGCGCAGATTGGCCGCGCCGGTGACGCCGATCAGCGTCGCCAGGGTGCTGAAGAACTCACCGCACAGGAAGTAGAACATCAGCGGCAGGGCCACCACGAAGTGCGAGACCAGGTAGCTGAAGTCGAGCGCCAGGAAGGTGCTCTCCGGCCATTTCGGCAGGGCGAAGACCGCGGCCGGCAGCGACGTCACCATGGTGCCGTCGTCCTTCAGCGGCACGAAGAAGCCGATCACGGTGAGGGCGGCGATCGACAGGATCAGCGCCCCCGGCACGCCGCGGGCGACCAGCACGGGCGTGACCAGGATGCCGGCCAGCGTCAGCAGCACCGGCGGGCTGGCCAGCGACCCCATCGCCACATAGGTGTTCGGGTTGGCGACGATGAAGCCGGCGCCGCGCAGGCCGATGAACACGATCAGCGTGCCGACCGCGGCCTGGATGCCGATCTTCAGCGCGTCCGGCACCTCCTTCGCCACCTTCTCGCGCAGCTTCGACAGGCTGAGGCCCAGGAAGATCACGCCGGTGACGGCGACCATGGCCAGCGCCCCCTGCCAGGGGATGCCCATCTGCTTCACCATCACATAGGCGAAGACGATGTTGGACCCCATCGCCGGGGCCACGGCCAGCGGCAGGTTGGCGGTCAGCCCCATCATCAGGCTGCCGAAGATCGCGGCGAGCGCCGTGGCGATCACCAGGTCGCCGCGGTCCATGCCGGCGGCGGACATGATCGCCGGGTTGACGGCGACAATATAGGCCATCGCCGCGAAGGTGGTGATGCCGGCGATCACCTCCTGCGGCAGCGAGCTGCCGCGCTCGGACAGCTTGAAGCGGCGGTCGAGCCAGCCCCCCGTGCCCCCCTCCGTAGACGACGCCCGCACATTGGAAACGGTCATGAGCCCCCCTCGCCCGGGTCTGCGCCGGGTCGGATCGATCGGAACGGCGTCCCCCTACCAGACGACGGGGTGGGTCTCCCCGCTCTGCACATTGACGAAGCCCTGCGGTGCCTGCTCGCAGGGCGCCACCAGGACCCAGCGCCAGGGCGCGCAGGTCAGGGTGGCGAAGATCAGCCGCTCCGGGAATCCCGGGAACCAGCGCGGATGGAAGGTCGGCTCGTACATCCAGTCGATGCCCTCGGCCGCGGCGTAGAGCGCCTGCATCTCGGCGTCGAGCTCCTCCGGCGGCCGGCAGCTCATCAGCCCACCGATCTCGTAGCGCACCGTCGCCAGCACCTCGCCATCGCGCACCAGGGCCCAGCCGCCCTGCTGCGCGGTCAGCATGTTGACCGCCAGCGCCATGGCAGCGTCGGAGGAGCCGACGGCCCAGATGTTGTGCTTGTCATGCGCGACCGAGCAGGCCAGCGCCGTCTCCGCCGTGCGCGGGCCGCAGCCGAGCCAGAACATCTTCGCCACCCGCCCGTCGCCGGAGAAGCGGTCGACGATGGCGAATTTCGTGATGTTCCGCTCGGGATCGCGCTGCACCGCGCCGTCGCGCACCGGCAGCTCGGCGATGATGAAGCCGTCGTCCCAGTGGAACGGCCGCAGCAGCGCCGCCTGCATCGTGTCGCGCCCCGGCACGGCCGGCAGGGCGAAATCCGCCGCCGTCAGGGATCGCTTGATGTTGACGGTCTGCCGCGCCCAGCCCGGCCAGTCGATCGCCGGCACCGGGCCGGTGTAGCGCTTGCCCTCCGACACCGGCTGACCGTCCGACCAGACCTCGGCGATCTCCAGGCTCGCCACATCCGACAGCAGCACCACATCGGCGTAGCGCCCCGGCGCCAGGCTGCCGACCCAGGGAGTCAGCCGCATATGCCGCGCCGGATTCAGGGTGACGCACTGGATCGCGGTCTCCGGCGCCAGCCCGTGCCGGATCGCCAGCCGGGCGTTGTGGTCGGTGGCGCCGAGCTTGAAGGTGTCGGAGACGCTGCGGTCGTCGGTGGTGAAGGCGACCTGCGACCAGTCGGCCAGGCCCCTCTCGATCAGCCAGGGGATCACCTCCGGCATCGAATAGGGCCGCAGCTCGACGAAGATGCCGTGGGCCAGCTTCTCCCACACCTCCTCCGGCGTCCACGCCTCGTGGTCGGAGGCCAGGCCGGCGGCGGCGAAGGCGCTGATCGCGGTGGTGTCGCGCAGGCCCGCGCCGTGGCCCTCGACCACGCCGCGCTGCTCGAAGGTGGCCCGGATCATGCCCCAGAGCCGCGGATAGGACGGGTTCTCCGGGTTCCAGACCGCCGGCCAGTCCATCACCTCGTCCAGCCCGGCGACCATCAGGCTGTCCTTCAGGAAGCCCTTCTGCTCGTCATAGCCGTACCAGCCGCCGCCCCATTCATAGGCGGTCGGCGGCACCGCCGAGCCGGGCAGCGGGAAGATCTTCAAGGGCGAGCCGCGGCGCCGGGCCTCGAACCAGAAGGCCAGGTTGTTCGGGCCGTCGACATTGGAGAATTCGTGGCTGGCCTCGCAGGTCCAGGTGTTGCCGCGCGGCAGCACCAGCGCCGCCTCCCATTCCGGTGTCAGATGCGTGCTCTCGATGTGCTTGTGCACCTCGCCGAAGCCGGGCACAGCCGCCAGCCCCGGCTTCTCCACCCGCCGCATCGCGGTGCCGGGATAGCTCCCGGCCGGGCCGGTCCAGGCGATGCGCCGGCCCTTGATCGCGATCTCCTGGTCGTCGCGCCAGCTGCGGGTGTGGACATCGAGCAGCCGGCCCACCCGCAGCAGCGTGTCGGCCGGTCGCTTGCCCAGCGCGGTCAGCACCAGGTCCTGGCGAATCGCCACCTCGTCCTCGGCGCCGATCAACAGGTCGTCGGGCAAGGAGGTCGCCATGGCCGGTCTCCGAAATGCGTATGTCCGACCTTTACCCCTCCCCGGGAAGGCTCGCCAGTCCCTTTTCCGCGGATCGCTGGTGAAATTCCCGGGACCGGCACCGGCCAAGGGATGGCTGGGCCCCTTTGCCTTTGCGCCCCAGGGCCAGCTCGAAATCAAGGAGGGCGGGACAATCCGAGATTCGAAATGCAGTAAAAAAGAAACAAATATGAAACACAATCCCGACTTTGACTTTATTTGCTCTGCAAAATCAAGTCACCTTAACAAAAGTTTATCGAACCTCGGATATAGCTCGCCTGTCAGTGATTCCCTTGACTTGAGGCAGCCGTCTTTCGCCGCAGGCGTTCGCAGGGCCCAGGTCGACGGACAGCCAGCAGGAGACGATCATGTCCATCCCCACCTCCCGACGCCTCGTCCTCCAGGGCGGCGGCGCCGCCCTCGCCCTGGGCGCGATCGGCAGCCTGGGCGCGCTGTCGCAGCGCCAGGCGCAGGCCGCCGCTACCGGCGAGAACTGGACCGCCCCGGTCCGCAGCCCCTACGGCCCCCTCGCCCCGGCCGCCGACGAGAGCACCGGCCTGCCGCTGCTGCTGCTGCCGCCGGGCTTCCGCTACAGCTCCTTCTCCTGGACCGGCGACCGGCTGGCCGACGGCCAGCCGGTGCCGCGGGCGCATGACGGCATGGCAGTGATGCACGGCAAGGGCGGCCGCTGGTTCGATTTCGGCTTCGGCCACGGCCATGGGCATGGCCGCGAGGACGAGCTGATCCTGGTCCGCAACCACGAGATCAGCGCCGCCCCCACCTCGATGACCGCGCCGGGCACCTACGACACCGGCACGATCGACACCAGCGGCTCGCGCGCCGGCGGCGGCACCACCACGCTGCGCTTCCGCAACGGCCGCTGGGTGTCGGCGGAAGCCAGCCTGGCCGGCACCACGCAGAACTGCGCCGGCGGCCGCACGCCCTGGGGCACCTGGCTCAGCTGCGAGGAGGTCAAGACCAACGCCAAATCGACCGCCGGCCGCCGCCACGGCTATGTGTTCGAGGTGCATCCGGAGGCCGAGCGCACCACCGGCCGCCCGCTGACGGCGATGGGCCGCTTCAGCCATGAGGCGGTGGCGATCGATCCGCGCACCGGCATCATCTATCTGACCGAGGACGACCGCAACAAGTCGGGCCTCTACCGCTTCATCCCCAATGACCGGTCGGGCCGGTACGGCGCGCTGGAGCATGGCGGCCGGCTGCAGGCGGCGCGCGTCCGCCGCAAGCCCAACGCCGATCTGGTGGTCGCCCATGTCGGCGACGACTACCAGCTGGAGTGGATCGACATCGAGCAGCCGGACATGGACGCGGTCACCGCGCCGATCGGCTTTCCCGACATCGGCACCGGCGAGACGCTGAGCGGCCCGTTCGCCCAGAGCTGGGCCGAGGGCGGCCTGCGGATGAGCCGCGGCGAGGGCATCTTCTACGCCGACGGCCGCATGTTCATCGTCGACACCAGCACGGGCAAGGAGCCGAGCGGCCGGCTCGGGCGCGGCTACGGCGCGGTCTGGGTGCTGGACCTGTTCACCCAGCGGCTGCGGGCGCTGTTCGTCAGCGACAGCCAGATCGCGGCGCACAACCCGGACAACGTCACGGTCAGCCCGCGCGGCGGCGTGGTGCTGTGCGAGGACCCGGACGCGGCGCCGGCCGGCAGCCCGGACAATTATGGCCCGGGTACGCGGCTGGTCGCGCTGACTCGCCAGGGCGCGCCGTTCTACCTTCTGAAGAACAATGTCGAGCTGACCGCCGGCCAGATCGCCGATGCCGGCAAGACCATCGCCGAGGGCGACTACCGCAGCAGCGAGTTCGCCGGCGCATGCTGGAGCCCGGAGGGCCGGACCCTGTTCGTCAACATCCAGACGCCGGGCATCACCTTCGCCATCACCGGCCCGTGGGAGCGCGGCCCGCTCTGATCCGTCACGTCGGGCGACGTAGGTTGGGTTCGCGTCGGCGAACCCAACATTTCAACGCCGGCGCACCAGTTGGGTTCGCTCACGCGAACCCAACCTACGTCAGCTGTTTCAACATGTAGCTGGTGTCCTCCAGCACGCCGGCGGGCGAGCAGGCGTGGCCGGGGACGATGCCGAAGAGGCGGAAGCCGAGGCTCTCATACAGCGCCTCGGCGCTGTCGCCGCGCCGGGTATCGAGCAGCAGCAGGGTGCGCCCATGCCGGCGCGCCAGGTCCTCGGCCGCCAGCATCAGCCTGCGGGCGATGCCGCGGCGTCGGGCAGATGGATGCACCAGCAGCTTCGCGATCTCGGCCCTGTGGCAGCCGTTGGCCGGCATGCCGAGCACCAGCTGCACCGTGCCGACCGTGCGCCCGTCCAGCCGCGCCACGATCAGCCGCCGGGCGCCGCTGCGGAAGGCCGGCTCCAGCCCCAGCCAGAACTCCCGCGCCGCTTCGACCGCGAAGGGCAGCACGAAGCCGACGCTGGCGCCGTCCAGCACGCAGTCCTGCAGCACCCGGGCGAGGTCGTCGAGATGCGCGGCGAGGCCGTCGGGCGCGACCTCCGCCAGGGTGACCGGGGACAGGGCGGTGTCGGGCATGGCGGCGCTCACGGCTTGCACAGGGCGATGACGTAACGGGCCGGCTGCGGGCCGGGGCAGTGGAAGCGGGTCGGGCCGAACAGGCGATAGCGCAGGCAGTCGCCCGGGCCGAGCCGGTGGACCACGCCGTCGACCAGCAGCTCCAGCTCCCCCTCCAGCATCCAGACATGCTGCTCGATGCCGTGGATCGGCGGCGTGTCGTAGCTGACCATCGCGCCGGCCGGCAGCATGCCCTCGACCAGCTCGCCGCGGAAGCCGGCGGCGGGCGGCGAGACGCTGCGGCGGCGGAAGCCGGTCTCGGGATCGGTCCAGCCCGGCTGCTCGGCCCGGCGCAGCAGCTGCGGCGGATCGGTCTCGACCTCGGCGATCAGGCCGGACATGGTGCGGCCATAGACGGTGCAGAGCCGGCCGAGCAGCGAGGCGGTCGGGCTGGTCTCCCCGCGCTCCAGCCGCGACAGCGTCGCCCGGCTGATGCCGCTGCGCTCGGCCAGCACGTCCAGCGACCAGCCCTGCTCCGCCCGCAACGCCGCGAGGCGCGCGGCCAGGCGGGCGTCCACCGGCTCCAGCTCGTTGGCGAGATCGTTTCTCATGATCGGGAAGTTATCCCGATGATGAGAATTGAGCAAGCGATTACGGCGTCGGCGGCGGCGCGAAACGCGGGTCGCGCGGCGCATCGGCCGGGAACGGCCGGGGCGAGACGGCGACGACCTCGTTGGCCGGGTCGTCGAGCGTGAACAGCGCGACGCCGATGACGCCGATGTTGCGCGGGTCGCCCTGTGGCGTGTTGGCGGCGTAGGCCTGGTCCGGCGCGGAGAAGCGGAACGCCGCCACCTCGTCCTCGCTCTTGCGGAAGCCCTCGATCACCAGCCGCTCGCCCGGGCTGACCACATAGCCGCGATTGGCGATGGTGCCGGGCCGGCCGTTGAGCACGTCGAGCCCGTCCACCGTCGCCACGATCTCCACCGTCCGCCGGCCCTGGTTGGTGAAGGCCAGCCGGTAGAGATCGCCGGACCGGCCCTGGAGGCGCAGGTCTCCGCCGCTCGTGGGCGTGAGTTGCATCGGCCTGCCCCCGGCGCCGAGCACCGAGAACTCGACGATACCGTCCGCGACCGCAAGCCGGCGGACGGTGCTGACTGGCCCCATCGCCGCGCTGCGCCGGCCGTCATATCGGATCGTCACCCGGACCTCCGGCCGGTCCGGCCGGAGGCGTGCGAGGCTGACGAAGCGGATCGGCGACCGGATCTCCTCGCCCCAGCGCGTGCCCAGCCACTCCTGCTCCACGACCTCGGGCCGGACGGGTTCGCCCGGCCGGTGCGGAGGGACCGTCGCGGAGGGTTGCGGCACGAGCCCGTCGGCGGCATCCGGCGAGAGGGCATAGGCAGGCGTCAACTCCTGATGCCGCGTCACCTCCTGCACCGCCGGCGGCGACGAGACACAGGCAGCCAGGGCCAGCAGCAGCCCGGCCGCCAGGAACTTCGACAAAACGCGCATGATCTCTCCCCCGAGACATCCAGCGCCGCATCATCGGTCCCGATCTGCGGCGAAGCCGTGGCCGGGCGGCGGTGAATCGAAGGCCGGGCAATCCCCGGTGCAGCGGCACGCCCGGCTCCGGCGACATCAACGGCGACGCGTCTCCGATTTCCATGTCAGCCTCACCGGCAGCGTGACCTCTCCAAGCCGAATTCCAGCGCCAGGCCGCCTATGCCCTGCGCCACGGCATCACCCTGATCAGGCCACCCGCCCCGGCACGGCGCCGGGGGGTGCCCGGGCGCGCGGCCGCGGAGTCAGGGAGATGCCTGCGAGCGGTAGAAGGCGGCCGCCTCGGCCGTGAAGGTGCTGCGGGAAGAGGCGTCGAAATAGAACATGTGCCCGCCCTTGTAGAGCCGGAGCCGCACCCGCCCCTCGCGCCCCAGCGGCGGCAGGTGGTCGATCAGGTAGCGGCTGACCGAATAGGGCGTGACGATGTCGCTGCGCCCATGGGCCATCAGCACGTCGAGATCGGGGTTGAGCGCCAGCAGCTCCCGCAGGTCCCGCTCGATGCTGGCCTGGCCGATGCCGCGCGCCTCCCACTTCCATTGCCGCGCGACCTCGCGGTTGAGCAGGTTGAAGGTCAGCACGGTCCGAAAGCCGAGGGCGTCGCGCGCATGGCCGACGAACAGCCCGCCGAGGGCCTGGGTATAGCCGTCGAGCACCGGGTCGAGGCCGTCATCCGCCGGAGAGTCCGGGAAACGGGTCGGACGAGAGGAAGGCGGCGTCGTAGGCGCTGGCGATCTCGGTTCCGTCCTCGCCGGCCCGGTCGAGATAGGCGTCGCCGATGAAGCCGCGCGAACGGGCGACGGTCTCGGGCGACACTCCGGTGAGACCGGCCACGCGGGTATGGAAGGCGTCGGCCGCATCGCCCTCGGGCGGCCGCCCGGCCAGGGTCGTCAGGTAGTCGGTCAGGGCGAAGCGCTCGGCCGCGGCCAGCGCGTCCGGCGTGAAGGCGTCGCGGCGGTCGAGCTCGGCGGCGGCGAGCGAGGGCAGCCGCAGCGCGGCCACCAGCGCGAAGCGGTCGGCGCCGAATGTCAGGCGGCCTTCCGTGAAGGGCGAGACCATGACGATGCCGTTGACCAGGATTCCCTGCTCCCGCTGCAGGGCCCGCGCCACCTTCACGCTGCGGTAGCCGCCATAGCTTTCCCCCAGGATGAACTTCGGCGAGGCGCCGCGGCCGTTCTGCGCCAGATACAGCGCGATCACCTTCGCCAGCGATTGGGCGTCGGCGCGCTCGCTCCAGAAATCCGCCGCCTTGTCGGGCTTGGCGGCCCGGCTCCAGCCGGCGCCGACCGGGTCGATGAAGACCAGGTCGGTGAAGGCCAGCCAGGTGTCGGGGTTGTCCTGCAGCCGCGCCCGGGCCGGGTCCCGCGCGAAATCGGGCCCGACCGCCCGCGGCCCGGCCAGGCCGAGCTGCAGATAGGCCGAGGCGGCGCCGGGCCCGCCGTTGAACACGAAGGTGACCGGGCGGGTCGCGGCGGGCGCGTCGTCCAGGACATAGGCGGTGGTGAAGATCGCGGCCGAGCGATCGCCGCCCTGGTCGTACAGGGGCATGGTCCCGGCGGTGGCGGTGTAGGCCAGCGTCCGGCCGTCGATCGCCAGCGTGTGGCGGGTGACCGCATCCGCCGACAGCAGCGCCAGCACGCCGCCGGCCTGGGCGGCGCGGCCCGCATCACCGCCGTCCGGCTGCTGCGCCGGGGCGGCGACGGCCATCACCAGAACCAGCAGCCCGGCGAGGCACGATCGAAGCGGAATCCGGCGCAGCATGGTCACCCGCCGGGCTGAACTTTCGTCCTGCTTTACCACCCCCAATATCCCGCTGAAATTCCACATGATCGATGTTATAAAGGATCAAGCGGAACAAAGATAATCGGACGCTTCTAGTTCTCTGCCATTGCGATTGTGCAGATCCGATGTCCGCGCGTTTCCTGCTTGCCGCCGCCCTGTCGCTCCTGATCGCGGGATGCGATCGGGCGCCGTCCCCCAGTTCAGCGATGCCCGGAACGGCGACCGCCGGCCCGTCCGCCGATATCGGCGGCGAGGTCACCCGTCTGCAGGCCGCACTGGCGCGGGACGTGCCCGGCCGGATCACCGACGCGCCCGACGGCGAGCGGCGATGGGCGGCCCTGGCGCAGGCGGAGATCACAGCCGGCGGCCGCGCCATCCGCCGGCCGCAGCTGATGGTGGTGGTGGACCGGAACCCCGCCGTGCAGGAGATGCGCATCCTGCTGGCCCAACCCTCCGGCGGCTGGCAGAGCCTCGGCGGCACCAAGGTCTCGACCGGGCAGGAAGGCCGGAACGGCTATTTCATCACGCCGACCGGCGTGTTCCTGCACACCGACGAGATCCTCGACTGGCGCGCCGAGGGCACCTTCAACGCGAACGGCATCCGCGGCCTCGGCCTCGCGGGCATGCGGGTGTGGGATTTCGGCTGGCAGACCGCCGAGCGGGGCTGGGAGGCGGAGGGTCGCGAGTCGACCATTCGCCTACTGCTGCATGCCACCGATCCTGAGTATCTCGAGCAGCGCCTCGGCCGGCCGGCCTCGAAGGGATGCATCCGCGTGCCGGGCCCGATGAACGTCTTCATCGACCGCAACGGCATCCTCGACGTCGACTACGAGGCGGCGGCGAAGGCCGATCCCCGCTACGACGCGGTGCTGCGCCCCGACCGCACCCCGTCGCCGCTGGCCGGGAACATGCTGGTGATCGTGGATTCCGCCGAAAGCCCTGCGGCCACGGCGCAGGCCCGATAGGCGGCCTACTCGGTCTGCACCCCGCGCTCGCGCAGCATCGTCACCAGGGCGTCGCGCTGCGCCAGGTACTCGTCGCGCAGCAGACCCAGCACATGGGCGTCGAGGAACCGGCCTCCCTTGTGCACATGCTGGCGCAGCAGCCCCTCCTCCTGGAAGCCGAAGCGCTTGTGCATCCGCACCACGCCCGGATTGCTGGTCAGCACCTCGCAGCACAGCTTGTTCAGCTTCAGCTCGAGGAAGACATGATCCAGCACCTTGAGCTCGACCCAGCTGCCAATCCCCTTGCCGCGCAGCTCGCCGGCGCCGAGATAGAAGGCCCAGGAGCACTTGCTGTTCTGCTGGTCGATGTCGACCAGGTTGGCGAGGCCGATCGGCTCGCCGCCGTCCTGTATGATCCAGTAGACCCGGCGCGGGTCGGCCAGGGCGCGGCTGAACCAGGCATCGTGCTCCGGCCGCGTGATGACATGGTCGGTGTATTGGTGGACCGCGACATGCGGCAGGTTCCGCCAGGTGAACAGCCGGTCGGAATCCCCCGGCTCCACCCGCCTCAGGCTCAGCATTCCCGCGACCCCCCGATCATCGTCATCCGTGCTGTGATAGGACGGGCCGCCCGCCGCTGCCAAGGGCCGCGGCGGGCGATCGGGCGGATCCTGTCGGCCTATGCCGCCAGGGCGCGCCGGCGCTCCTCCACCACCTGCTCGGCGATCCGGCCCATCAGCTCCTGCAGATGGTCGAAGCGGGCGGTGAAGCTGCCGACGCCGAGCGTGACCGAGCGCAGCTCGACCGCGAGGCCATGCATCTCCGCCTCCGGCAGCTGGCAATCGATCAGATCCCAGCCGGTCCAGCCCTCGCGCGCGGTCATACCCAGGATCTGGCCGCGCCGGCTGGAGACGATGGCGTGCACCTTGGCGGTGTATTCCGCCGGCACCGCGATCGTGACCGCCTGGATCGGCTCCAGCAGCACCGGGTCGCAATTCGCCAGCCCCTCGGCCATCGCCATCTGCGCCACCGTGCGGAAGGCTTGGTCCGAGCTGTCGACCGAATGGTGCTGGCCGTCGGTCAGCGCCACCGCGATGTCGACCACCGGAAAGCCCAGCGGGCCGCGGCTCATCGCCTCGCGCGACCCCGCCTCCACCGCCGGGATGTAGTTCTTCGGCACGGCGCCGCCGACCACCTTGTTCTCGAACGCGAAGCCGCTGCCGCGCGGCATCGGCCGGATCTCGACCTGGATGTCGGCGAACTGGCCGTGGCCGCCGGTCTGGCGCTTGAAGCGGGAATGCTGCCTGGTCGGCCGCCGGATCGTCTCGCGATAGGCGGTGCGGGTCGGCACCGTGGTCACGGCGACGTTGAACCGGCTTTTCAGCCGCTCGACCGCGATCTGCAGCTGGATGTCGCCCTGCCCGGCCAGGGTCAGCTCGCCGGTCGCCTCGACATGATGGACCGACAGGGCCGTGTCCTCCTCGCACAGCTTGGCCAGCGAGGTGGTCAGCTTGACGTCGTCCTTGCGGTCGGACAGCGACAGGGCCACGGCGTGCACCGGCTCCGCCGGCTTCGGCCAGTTCCAGGTCGCCTCGGCCATGCCGTCGGCGCGCAGCGTCTGGCCGGTGGCGAGGTCGTCCAGCCGGGCGATGCCGACGATCTCGCCGGGGCCGGCCTCGGCCAGCTTCTGGTTCTCGCCGCCCTTCAGCCGGTACAGGCCGGAGATGCGGCGGCTGCCGAGATTGCTGTTGTCGGCCAGCCGGCCGCTCCACAGCCGCGCCAGGCTCAGCTTGCCGGTGTGCGGCTGGTGCTGGGTCTTGAACACGGTGGCGGCGAAGCCGCCCTGGGCGTCGTAGCCCAACCGCATCGCCGCCGCCTCATGCGACGGCGCCTCGTGGCGCAACGCCTTCCACAGCCGGATGACGCCGTTGCCGTGCTCGGCCGAGCCGAAGAACACCGGCACGATCAGGTCCTGCTGCAGGTCGCGGGTCAGCTGGGTGTAGATCTCCTTGGGCGCCGGGATCTTGTCCTCCAGCAGCTGCTCCAGCAGCGCGTCGTCGAAATCGGCCAGGGATTCGAGCAGGGTCTGGCGCGCCTCGTCCTGGCGCGGCTTGATGTCGCCGGGCGCCTCGATCAGGTCGGAGGACTGGTTCTCGCGCCATTTGTAGGCGCGGCCGCTGACCAGGTCGACATAGCCGGAAACGCTGTCGCCGTCGCGGATCGGAACTTCACGGAGCAGCAATGGTCGGGTCGAGACCTGCTGCAGGGCGGCCAGCAGGTCGCGCATGCGGATGCCGGACCGGTCCATCTTGTTGATGAACAGGATGTGCGGGATCTCGTGCTCGTCGAGAAAGCGCAGCAGCGGCGCCAGGATCACGGCGCGGTCCGGATCGGCCTCGGCCACCACCACGGCGATGTCGGTGACCATCAGCGCGGCCAGCGCGTCCTGCGCCAGCTCGACCGAGCCGGAGCAGTCGATCAGGGTCCAGTCCTCGTCGAGATAGCGGCAGGAGGCCAGATTCGGCTCGATCGTCATCTGCCGGGCGCGGGATTCGGGCGAGGCGTCGCCCACGGTGTTGCCCTGGGCCACGCTGCCCTTGCGCGGGATCGCGCCGGCGCTGTGCAGCAGCGCCTCCATCAGTGTGGTCTTGCCGCTCGAATACGGCCCGACCAGGGCCGCACTGCGATATCTGGGGGCAGGGCGTTCCTGCGGCATGCGCATCCTCCCTTCTGCACGGGCCCGCCGTGCCGACCGGGCGATGGCCCGATCACGCGGGCGCCTTTGGAGGGCCAGGATGTCACTTTCGCGACGATCGGCACAGCCCCGATCTGACGAACGGTTGGAGGATCGGCCGGCGTGGAATAGCCTCGTTCCACACCACGGATGCGGAGCCCGCATGAAGCACGCCGGCCCTGCGGCTCTCGAGGCCCTCGGCGACCTCGTCACCGCCCTTCGCGCCCTGCCCGGCCTCAAGGAGCCCCGGCCCGGCGTCTTTTACCGCAAGGGCAAGGCCTGGCTGCATTTCCACGAGGATGCGGCCGGCCTGTTCGCCGACCTCCGCGCCGGCCCGGACTGGGAGCGCAGCCGCGTGTCGGAGCCGGACGAGCGCACGCGGTTTCTGGCCCGCGTCAGGGACAGCCTGTGATTCTCGTCCGCGGATCCCGCTACGAGATCGACCCGGGCGTGAAGGTCGGGACGACGGTGGCCGGGCGGCCCGGCAGGTCCAGCGCCGTCGCCCGCTCCGGCGTCCGGGCCACCACGCGGCCGGCGCGCAGCACCAGCAGGCGGGTCGCCTTCAGACGCACCGCCTCGAACGGGTCGGCCGCCTGCAGCACCACCATATCGGCCCGGCAGCCGGGCGCCAGGCCGTAGCCGTCCAGCCCGAGGATCTTCGCCGCTTCGGTCGTCACCGCGGCGAAGCAGCGGCCGATGGCATCGAGCGCGGTCATCTGCCCGACATGGACCGCCATATGCGCCACCTCCAGCATGTCGGCCGAGCCCATCGCGTACCAGGGGTCCATGACGCAGTCCTGGCCGAGGGCGACGGTGATGCCGGCTGCCATCAGCTCCGGCACCCGGGTCATGCCGCGGCGCTTCGGATAGCTGTCGTGCCGACCCTGCAGGGTGATGTTGATCAGCGGGTTGGCGATCGCCGCCACCCCGGCCTCGCGCATCAGCGGGATCAGCTTCGAGACATAGTAATTGTCCATCGAATGCATCGAGGTCAGGTGCGACCCCGTCACCCGTCCGCCGAGGCCGAGGCGGTGGGTCTCCGCCGCCAGCGTCTCGATGTGGCGGGACAGCGGGTCGTCGCTCTCGTCGCAATGCAGGTCGACCGGCAGCCCCCGCTCCGCCGCGATCTCGCACAGCCGGCGCACCGAGGCCGCGCCGTCGGCCATGGTCCGCTCGAAATGCGGGATGCCGCCGACCACGTCGGCGCCGAGGTCGAGCGCGCGCAGCAGGTTTCGCTCGGCGGTGGCGGAGCGGAACAGCCCGTCCTGCGGGAAGGCGACGAGCTGCAGGTCGAGATAGGGGGCGACCCGGCGCTTGACCTCGAGCAGCGCCTCGACCGCGAGCAGCCGGTCGTCGCAGACATCGACATGGCTGCGGATCGCCAGGAGGCCCTGCGCCACCGCCAGGTCGCAATAGGTCAGCGCCCGGGCGATCACCGCCTCCTGCGTCAGCCGCGGCTTCAGCTCACCCCACAGGGCGATGCCTTCCAGCAGCGTGCCGGATCGGTTCAGCCGCGGCAGGCCGAGCGACAGCGTGGCATCGAGATGGAAATGGGAGTCGACGAAGGGCGGCGCCGCCAGCCGGCCGGTGACGTCGATCTCCTGCCCCGCCTCCGCCGCCAGCCGCGGCTCGACCGCAACGATGCGGCCACCTTCGATGCCGATATCGATGCCGGTGCGGCCGTCGGGCAGGTTGGCGTGGCGCAGGATCAGATCCATGGCGGGGCTGGCTTTCGGGAATTTCACTGAGCGAACGGCGCCGCCGACGATAGCATGCGGCCGATGAAGCGAAAGACGGGAGAGCGCCCATGATCAGCATGGCATGGGGCGAGATCCGCCGGGCCCGGCCCGACGAGGCGGAGGCGATCCGGACCCTGGTCCGCCGCGCCTATGCGAAATGGATCATCAGCGTCGGCATCGAGCCGAAGCCGATGCGGGCCGACTATGTCCGCGCCCTGGCCGAGCACGAGATCTGGGCGATCGACGGCATGCGGGGCTGCATCGCGCTGATCGAGCTGAAGGTCGAGCCCGACCATCTGCTGATCGTCAACGTCGCCGTCGATCCCGACCATCAGGGCCACGGCCTTGGCCGCCGCCTGCTGGATTTCGCGGAGCGCGAGGCGCGGCGCCTCGGCCTGGACGAGATCCGGCTCTACACCAACATCCGGATGTCGGAGAACCGCGCCCTCTACACCGCCCGCGGCTATCGCGAGACGCATCAGGAGCAGCGGGGCGAGTACCTCATCGTGCACATGGCGAAAGCCATCCCCGCCGCCTGATATCGCGGAGCGCCGCCGCTACAGCACGAAGTCGCCGGCCACGAGGGCGATGCTGCCGGTCAGGGTGACGTGGAAGTCGGTGACCTTGTCGCCATCGACGTCGCCGCCGATGGTGGTGACGCCGTCCCTCACGACGTAGCGCAGCTGCCCGGCGATGCCGGTATAGGCGCCGGTGCCGATGAAGCTGAAGGCCTGGTCGCCGGCGACACCGGTGTTGGCGTCGATCAGGTGCAGGTCGATCTTGTCCGCCTGGGCGTGGCTGAAATCGGTGATCCGGTCGGCATTGGCCCCGACCACGCTGTCGCCGAGGGCGGCGTAGGTGAACCGGTCGGCGCCGGCGCCGCCGGTGAGCGTGTCCTTGCCGGCCCCGCCGACGAGGACATCATTGCCGTTCCAGCCTTGCAGCGTGTTGGCCCCGGCGTTCCCGGTCAGGCTGTCGCCGCCCTGGCTGCCCGAGAGATTCTCGATGCCGATCAGGGTGTCGCCCTCGGCGATGCCGCCGCTGCCTTTGCCGGTGGCGAGGCTGACCGAGACCCCGACCGAACTCTCGTAGTAGCTGGCGGTATCGATGCCGGCGCCGCCGTCGAGCGTGTCGGCCCCTGCCCCGCCGCGGAGCATGTCGTTGCCGTTCCAGCCTTGCAGCAGATTGGCCCCGGCATTCCCGGTCAGGTCGTCATTGCCTTGGCTGCCGGAGAGATTCTCGATTCCGGTCAGCGTGTCGCCCTGGGCATTGCCGCCGCTGCCCTTGCCGGTGGCGAGGCTGACCACGACCCCGATCGAACCCTCATAGTAGCTGGCGGCGTCGACGCCGGCGCCGCCGTCGAGCACGTCGGCCCCCGCCCCGCCGCGGAGCGTGTCGTTGCCGGCACCGCCGTGGAGCGTGTCGTTGCCGGCCATGCCGTCGAGCGTATCGGCACCGCCATAGCCGGACAGCACGTTGGCGGCCGCGGAGCCCGTCAGGACATCGCCGAACCCGTCCGTGCCCTGGATGTTCTCGATATCGCGGCCGATCGTGTCGCCCTGGGCGTCGCCGCCCGACGCCGTCAGGGTCGTCAGGTTGACCCGCACCGCCGCGGAACCGTCGTAGTTGATCGTGTCGATGCCGGCACCGCCGGTCAGGACATCCGCGCCGGCACCGCCGGTGAGGAAGTCGTCCCCGTCGCCGCCGTTGAGCGCGTCGTTCCCGGCGAGGCCGGACAGCACGTCGGCACCGGCGAGGCCGGACAGCGCATTGGCGGCGGCAGAGCCGGTCAGGCTGTCGTCGAAGCCGGTGCCGCGGATGTTCTCGATATCGTTGCCGATGGTGTCGCCCTCGGCATCGCCGCCGAAGGCCGTGAGCGTGGTCAGGTCGATCGTGATCCCGGCCGCCCCGCCATAGACGATCGTGTCGCTGCCCGCGCCGCCGATCAGCGCATCCGCCCCGGCGCCGCCATCGAGAACATCGTTGCCGGCCCCGCCGTCGAGCGTGTCGTTGCCGGCCAGCCCGCTGAGCCTGTCATTGCCGCCACTGCCCGACAGCACATTGCCGAAGGCCGAGCCGGTCAGGACGTCGTTGAACCCGTCCGTGCCCTGGATGTTCTCGATGTCGCTGCCGATGGTGTCGCCCTGAGCGTCGCCGCCGACGCCGGCGCCGCCGATGGTCACCGTCACCCCGGCCGAGCCGTTGTAGACGATGGTGTCGACGCCGGCGCCGCCGTTCAGCACATCGGCCCCGGCGCCGCCCTCGAGGGTGTCGTTGCCGCTGCTGCCGTTGAGGCTGCTGATCCCGCCATGGAGCACGTCGTTCCCGGCGCCGCCGCGCAGCACGTCGTCCCCGGCGCCGCCATCGAGCGAATCGTCGCCGCCCAGGCCGTCGAGCACGTCGTTGCCGCCCTGGCCCAGCAGGACGTTGGCCGCGGCCGACCCGGTCAGGGTGTCGGCGAAGCCGTTCGAGCCCTCGATGTTCTCGATATCGGCGCCGATTGTGTCGCCCTGGGCGTCGCCGCCGGATGCGGTCAGCGCCGTCAGGTTGACCGCCACGGCGGCGGTGCTGGAGAAGTAGGTGATCCGGTCGATGCCGGCCCCGCCGCTCAAGGTATCGGCGCCGGCGCCGCCCTGGAGGATGTCGTCGCCGTCGCTGCCGCGCAGGATGTCGGTGCCGGCGCCGGCATTGAGCGTGTCGTTGCCGGCGCCGCCGTCGAGCAGGTCGTTGCCCGAGCCCGAAGCGTCCCCGGCGACCAGGGTGTCGTCGCCGCCGAGCCCGTAGAGGGTATTGTTGCCGGCCCCGCCGACCAGGCGGTTGGCTGCGGCCGAGCCGGTCAGGGCGTCGTCGAAGGCCGACCCCTCGATGTTCTCGATATCGGCGCCGACTGCGTCGCCCTGGGCATCGCCGCCGCTGCCGGTGCCGCCGATGGTGACGGTCACGCCCGCGGCGCTGGCGCCGTAGTCGGCGGTGTCGGTCCCGGCGCCGCCGTTCAGCGTGTCCGCCCCGAGACCGCCGCGAAGCGTGTCGTTGCCGTCGCCGCCGTTCAGCGTGTCCTGGCCGGCCAGCCCGGAGAGGATGTCGTTGCCGCCGAGGCCGTTGATCGTGTCGTTGCTCGCCGTGCCGTCGAGAATATCGGCGCCCGCATCGCCGTTGATGACCGCCATGGTGAAATCCCTGATCGGAAAACGAGAAATTTGCCGAGGGATCCTGCCGGAAAAAGACACTAATGACGGTTCGTTTTGCAGTTATTTTATTGCGCGCGATCCGCCGCCGGATCGCTGAGGCTAGCCGCCGATCGCGCCGCTGAGCAGCGCCATGGCAACGGCCTCGGCGCGGCTGCCCGCCCCCAGCTTGCGCATGGCCGAGGCGAGGTATTCGTTGACCGTGTAGACCGACAGGGACAGCCGGCGCGCCGCCTCCTTGCTGGAGGCGCCGCGGGCGACCCAGGTCAGGCAGTCGCATTCGCGCGGAGTCAGCGGCGACTGCCGCCGAGGCGCGGCGGTGGCGGGGGCTTGCAGCGCGGCCAGCCCGCGCTCGATCCGCAGCGCCCGGCCGAGATGCGGCCCGATCGCGCGCAGCATCCGGACCTGCGCCTCGTCCCAGTCGGGCCGGCGCCGCGGTCGCCACACCGACAGCATCGCCGAGAGGCCCCCCTGGCCGAAATCGACCCAATACAGGCCATGGTCCTTGCCCTGCGGCCGCATGAAGTCGTTGTAGAACTCGGTGCGCCGGTACTCCGCGTTCGGCATCAGCGCCGAATGGGCGAAGGCGGCGTTCGGCTGCAGTCGCGGCAGCAGCGGCAGGAGCGGCAGCAGCCTGGAATAATGCGCGTGATACCGCTCGACATAATCCGGATCGGTCTCCGTCGCCATGGTCGCCGGGCCCGGCGTGGCCGGGCCGATCCGGCGCAGCACCACGGACTCGCCGCCCAGCGCCTCGCCCAGCCGGCGCAGCACCGCGAGCCAGTCCTCGTTGCCGATGCCGGCGTCGTAGATCTGATCGATCAGCCCGAGAATCGGCGGTTCGTCCGCCTGGGCGACGGAAGACGGCTCATCGACCGCCGGCGGAAGCGCCGGCCCGCCGATGGAACGGCCTTGCATGGTATCCCCTCTCTCTCCTCGCACGCCGGGCGGGCCCCGGCGCTGCACATGCCGTGCATAAGAGAATACTGGATCGGACCCGGTCCTGTCGCGGTGACGGCGCGCACATCCCGGGATCGCGTCCCGTCCTAGCCTGGGACGGCGGTCCGGCCCGCCGGCGGAAGACGCATCAGGACAGCCCCTCAAAACACGGCCCTCGCCCGGGCATATGATTCGTGACATCGAAGCTCGATCGCCATGGCGGCGCTCGCAATGGGCCCGGCTGCCGCGATAAGCCGTTACGGCGAGAGACGAAATTCCGGAGCGGATGATGGACGTGACGATGCGCACCGCCGAAGAGGCCGACCTGCCGGCGATCCTGCGCCTGCTGGCGGACGATCCCCTGGGCAAGAACCGCGAGGCCGCGGTCGAGGCGCCCTACCGGGCCGCCTTCGCCGCGATCGCCGCCGACCCGAACCAGGAGATGGTGGTGGCGGAGCTGGGTGGCCGGGTGGTCGGCTGCTTCCAGCTCGGTTTCATCCCCGGCCTGTCGCGCCGCGGCGCCTGGCGGGCGCAGATCGAATCCGTGCGCATCGTTTCGGCGCTGCGCGGCCGCGGCGCGGGGCGGGCGATGATGGAGTGGGCGATCGCCCGGGCGCGGGCGCGCGGCTGTGCCCTGGTGCAACTGACCACCGACAAGCGCCGGCCCGACGCCCACCGCTTCTACGCCCGGCTCGGCTTCGTCGCCAGCCACGAGGGCATGAAGCTGGAGCTGTGACGGCGGCGGGCATCGGCTACGGTGTCTCCGGGAGGAAGCACCATGTCATCGCCCAAGCTCGTGCCCGAGCTCTATGTCTCGGACATCGGCCGCAGCCTGCGCTTCTACACCGGGCTGCTCGGTTTCGCCGTGCTGTACGACCGGCCTGAGGAGCGCTTCGCCTATCTCGACCGGGACGGCGCCGCGCTGATGCTGGACCAGCCCGCCGATCCCGGGCGCCTCTGGCTGGCCGGACCGCTGGAGCCGCCCTATGGCCGCGGCATCAATCTTCAGATCGAAGTTTTGGACGTCGCCTCCCTGAACGCCGCCGTTCTGGCAGACGGGGCCCCGATCGAACGGCCGCTGGAGGAGCGGTGGTACCGCCGCCGCGACGAGCTGCTCGGCCAGCGCCAGTTCGTGGTCCAGGATCCCGACGGCTATCTGCTGCGCTTCTGCCAGCCTCTCGGGTCGCGGCCGGCGCCGCGGGACGGCGGCTGATGCTGTTCAAGCGCCCGGTCCTGGACCGCATCGCCGCCGGAACGGTCACCCTCGCCTTCCGCCGCTGGCGCCGGCCGACGGTGCGGGACGGCGGGACCTTGACCACGCTGGCCGGCGTGTTGGCGATCGAGGCGGTCGACATCGTCGCCGCCGGCCGGATCACCGAGGCGGAGGCCCGCCTGGCCGGCTTCGCCGGGCGCGACGATCTGCTCGCCAGCCTGGGGCCCGCGAAGGGCGAGCTGTACCGTATCGCCTTCCGGCTGCAGGGCGAGGACCCGCGCGCGGCGCTGCGACGGCAGCACGACCTCACGGACGAGGACGTCGCGGCGCTGCGCGAGAGGCTGGACCGGCTCGACCGTTCGGCGCGGCGCGGCGCCTGGACCCGGGCGGTGCTGCGGCTGATCGGCGAGCGGCCCGGCATGAGGGCGCCGGAGCTCGCCGCCCGTTTCGGCCGCGAGACCGCGCCGTTCAAGGCCGATGTGCGGAAGCTGAAGGCGCTGGGTCTGACCGAGAGCCTGGAGGTCGGCTACCGCCTGTCGCCGCGCGGCCGCGCCCTGCTGGACCGGATCGGCAGGGATATCGAGCCGGCCCCTCGGCCTTGACGCCTGAGCCTTGACGCCCCGAAGCGCCGCCCGCATGGTCGCGGCAGCTTCGGACGGAATCGGCGGAACCGCCTTGGACGACGCCAGCCCAAGCACGAACGAAACGGCCGGGCTGACGCTGCGCCCGGCCACGGATGCCGATGCCGGCACCCTGGCGGCGATCCACCGCCGGGCCCGCGAGTCGGCAGCGATCCCGAACCTGCACAGCCGCACCTCGGTCCGCCGTTTCCTGCTGCGCACCATCCAGCAGTCGCAGGTCATGATCGCCTGCCGCGACGGCACGCCGGTGGGCTATGCCGCCCTCCACAACGGCTGGCTCGACCAGCTCTACATCCATCCCGACCACCACCGCCGCGGCATCGGCACGGCGCTGTTGGCCTGGGCCCGGCGCGACAGCCCCGGGCTGCGCCTCTACTGCTTCGCCCACAACGCCCGCGCTCTCGCCTTCTACCGCTCGCATGGCGGCGTGATTCTCAGCGAGGGCGACGGCTCCGACAACGAGGAAGGGCTGCCCGACCTGCTCCTGGGTTTCCCTGAAACCTAAGGATTCTCCCGCAACTCCGTGATTCCCATGCTGAATCCGCATGCGGAACGACCCGGACTCTGCGATTCCGCGCTTGCGCCAGCCATGAAACTGACACAATATCTGGGGCCTTGGCACGGGAAACCACCCACGGGTAGGGTCAGCCACAAGAATCGGATCTGTGGCGATTCTCTCGCGGGCGGAGCCGGGTCGGGTCCGGAAAGCCGCAGGCTTCTGCGGCTCACGGAAAATAATAACCGGTTCTTCACTGGGTATTCACCGGTCTATCCACTGGTTTATCCACAGAGAGAGCAAATTTCCCAATTTCAATACTTGTTTTTGACTTATGATGAAGGTTCCTTGACTGGTCTGTGGCGGCTTGCTGACGCGAGTCGCCGATCGAGTTCGGCGCGGGGATCGCGGTCCCCGATGGGCATCAGGCGGGGGTCGCGGGCACGCGACGGATGAAGGAGGATCGGGGACCATGCGGATCGAACGGCGCTTCACGGCCGATGGGCACGACGCCTATGAGGGGATCGAGTTCCGGTCGGCGACCAGCGAGATCCGCAACCCGGACGGCTCGGTGGTGTTCCGCCAGACCGACATCGAGGTGCCGGCCGAATGGAGCCAGGTCGCGGCCGACATCCTGGCGCAGAAGTACTTCCGCAAGGCCGGCATCCCGGCCCGGCTGAAGCGCGTCCGCGAGAAGGGCGTGCCCGAGTTCCTGTGGCGCAGCGTGCCCGACGAGAAGGCCTTGGCCGAGCTGCCCGAAGCCGAGCGGGTCGGTGCCGAGCGCAGCGCGACCCAGGTCTTCGACCGGCTGGCCGGCACCTGGGCCTATTGGGGCTGGAAGGGCGGGCTGTTCGATTCGGCCGCCGACGCCCGCGCCTATTTCGACGAGATGCGCTACATGCTGGCGCAGCAGATGGCCGCGCCGAACAGCCCGCAATGGTTCAACACCGGCCTGCACTGGGCCTACGGCATCGACGGCCCGGCCCAAGGCCACTGGTATGTCGACGAGAAGACCGGCGAGCCGCGCCTGTCCGACAGCGCCTATGAGCGGCCGCAGCCGCATGCCTGCTTCATTCAGTCCGTCGCCGACGACCTGGTGAACGAGGGCGGCATCATGGACCTTTGGGTCCGCGAGGCCCGGCTGTTCAAATACGGCTCCGGCACCGGCTCCAACTTCTCGAAGCTGCGCGGCGAGGGCGAGCGCCTGTCGGGCGGCGGCCGCTCCTCCGGCCTGATGAGCTTCCTCAAGATCGGCGACCGCGCCGCCGGTGCGATCAAGTCGGGCGGCACCACCCGCCGCGCCGCCAAGATGGTGACGGTCGACATCGACCACCCGGACATCGAGACCTATATCGATTGGAAGGTGGTCGAGGAGCAGAAGGTCGCGGCCCTGGTCGCCGGCTCGAAGCTCGCCCGCAAGCACCTGAACGAGGTGATGGAGGCGTGCCACGGCACCTCCGACGCCGAGACCGGCGACCGCTTCGACCCGAAGCAGAACAAGGCGCTGAAGCGCGCCATCATCGGCGCCCGCAAGGCGATGCTGCCGGAGAACTACGTCCAGCGCGTCATCCACTTCGCGCGCCAGGGCTACACCGGCATCGAGTTCCGGGTCTACGACACCGACTGGGATTCCGACGCCTACCTCACCGTCTCCGGCCAGAACTCGAACAACTCCGTCCGCCTGACCAACACCTTCCTCGAGGCCGTGCAGCAGGACGGCGAGTGGCAGCTGATCCGCCGCATCGACGGCAAGGTCGCGAAGACGCTCAAGGCCCGCGACCTGTGGGAGAAGATCGGCCACGCCGCCTGGGCCTCGGCCGACCCGGGGCTGCAGTTCGACACCACCATCAACGAGTGGCACACCTGCCCGGAATCGGGGCGGATCAACGCCTCGAACCCGTGCTCGGAATACATGTTCCTGGACGACACGGCCTGCAACCTGGCGTCCCTGAACCTGATGACCTTCCGCCGGGCGGACGGCTCCTTCGACGTGCCGGCCTTCGAGCATGGCTGCCGGCTGTGGACCATCACGCTGGAGATCGCGGTGATGATGGCGCAGTTCCCGAGCCGGGAGATCGCGCGCCTGTCCTACGAGTTCCGCACCCTCGGCCTGGGCTACGCCAATATCGGCGGCCTCTTGATGGCGTCCGGCATCCCCTATGACAGCGTCGACGGCCGCGAGATCTGCGGCGCCATCACCGCGCTGATGACCGGCGTCGCCTACGCCACCTCGGCCGAGATGGCCAAGGCCGTGGGCCCCTTCCCCGGCTACGCCAAGAACGCGGCCGCCATGCTGCGCGTGATCCGCAATCACCGCCGCGCCGCCTATGGCGAGGCCGACGGCTATGAGGGCCTGTCGATCAATCCGGTGCCGCTGGAGGCCGATGCCTGCCCGGACCAGGAACTGGTCGCCGCCGCCCGCCGCGCCTGGGACCGCGCGCTCGGCCTCGGCGAGGCGCATGGCTACCGCAACGCCCAGGCGACGGTGATCGCGCCGACCGGCACGATCGGCCTGGTGATGGATTGCGACACCACCGGCATCGAGCCCGACTTCGCCCTGGTGAAGTTCAAGAAGCTGGCCGGCGGCGGCTACTTCAAGATCATCAACCGGGTGGTGCCGGAGGCGCTGCGCGTCCTCGGTTACGGCGACGACCAGATCGAGGCGATCATCCGCTACGCCGTCGGCCACGGCACGCTGGAGCATTCCCCGGCGATCGGCTGGGCCGCGCTGAAGGCCAAGGGCTTCACCCAGGCCACGATCGACGCGGTCGAACTCGGGCTGAAATCGGCCTTCGACATCAAGTTCGTGTTCAACCGCTACACCCTCGGCGACGATTTCCTGACGGGGACGCTGAAGGTGCCGGCGGCGGCGCTCGACGACGTCACCTTCGACCTCCTCGCCTTCCTCGGCTTCTCCAGGGCCGAGATCGAGGCCGCGAACACCTGGTGCTGCGGCGCCATGACCCTCGAGGGCGCGCCGGAGCTGAAGGACGAGCACCTGCCGGTGTTCGACTGCGCCAACCCCTGCGGCCGCATCGGCAAGCGCTTCCTGTCGGTCGAGAGCCACATCCGGATGATGGCGGCGGCACAGCCCTTCATCTCAGGCGCGATCTCCAAGACCATCAACATGCCGAACGCGGCGACGGTGGAGGACTGCAAGGACGCCTATCTCCTGTCCTGGCAGCTCTGCCTCAAGGCCAACGCGCTCTACCGCGACGGCTCGAAGTTGAGCCAGCCGCTCAACGCCTCGCTGCTCGACGACGACGACATCGAGGAGGAGGAGAGCTTCGCCGAGCGCCTCATCGAGGCGCCGGCCGGCGCCCGCGCGCCGATGGTGGCGGAGCGGATCGTCGAGCGGGTGATCGAGCGGATCGTCGACAAGACCGGCATCCGCGGAAAGCTGCCGCACCGCCGCAAGGGCTACACCCAGAAGGCGATCGTCGGCGGCCACAAGGTCTATCTCCGCACCGGCGAGTACGATGACGGGCGGCTGGGCGAGATCTTCATCGACATGCACAAGGAAGGCGCCGCCTTCCGCAGCCTGATGAACAACTTCGCCATCGCCGTCTCGATCGGCCTGCAATACGGCGTGCCGCTGGAGGAGTTCGTCGAGGCCTTCACCTTCACCCGGTTCGAGCCCTCGGGCCCGGTCCAGGGCAACGACGCCATCAAGATGGCGACCTCGATCATCGACTACATCTTCCGCGAGCTGGCGGTGTCCTATCTCGACCGCAGCGACCTGGCCCATGCCACGCCGGACGACCTGACGCCCGACACGGTCGGCAAGGGCGTGACCTCGGACGACGGCAAGACCCCGGCGGTGGCCTCGGCACCGATCCGCAAGGTGGCGTCCACCGGCTTCGTCCGCGGCAACTTCCGGGTGTTCGAGGGCGGCAACCTCCGCACCGTCGCCCGGGTGGGCGAGGTGCAGGATCTGGTGAGCGAGGCGGCGACGGCGCTGCACACCGAGGGCGCCACCGCCCTGGCGCCGGCGCCGGAGCCGATCCAGCTGCGCAGCGCGGCCTTGAACGGCACGGCGGATGTCCGCCTGGCCAAGATCCGCGAGGCGCGGGCCAAGGGCTATGAGGGCGACCCCTGCCCCGAATGCCAGAACATGACCCTGGTGCGGAACGGCACCTGCCTGAAATGCGATACCTGCGGCGGGACCACCGGCTGCAGCTGAGGCCCGGAGGGCGATAGGAAGCGGGAAGAAAGAGGTGCCCGGGCGAGTGTCGAATCTCACAAAAAGATGGCACTCGTCTCACAAACACCGGCACCGGATCCCGGCGGGCTTCACGAAAGTGGTGCTCGCCGGGATCTTATTGCTCGACGAGACGCCAGCACATCCGGACGCGATGCCGGCCCCCCGGAAGGCGGACGTTTGCTGACGTCGATGCCAGGCGGTCATGTGCTCGATGCAGGTTCAAATCGGGGAGACGCAACGAGCTACGCTCGTCAGCCGGATCTGGCTGGTGCGGGCCGCGGCCGCGGCCAGGATGATCGCCGGCGCGGAATCGAGAAACTCGGCGCGATGATGCTCGCCGATGCCGAAGACATCGAGCCCGACACGGTCGGCGACCTCGACCTCGTCGAGGAGATCGGCCATGCGATCGGTCGCAGAAGAGGGCCTGCCGGTCGCCGGATCGGGGAAGATGGCGGCGAAGCTGTCGATACCGATTTGCATTGACGGTCCTTGCAAACTCATTTGGCGGCATGGTGTGGGGTCATGGGTTCGGGAGCCGCGAACGATCGCATCGTCAGAACCGGTAGTTCGCCATGAAGCTGACGAGTTTGATGACCTGCGCCGGCCCCGTCTCTCGAATGAACGTTCCCGGATCGAAGACGCCGACCGAGGCCGACAGGTTGAGCTCCGGCGTTGCCTGCCAGGCTGCGGCGACTTCGGCTTGCGTCCCGATGAAGCGCGCATCGCTGTCCCTGCCGCTGCGCACGAGGGCGCCCGAGATCGCATAGATGCCGTCGTCGGTGCTCTGTCGCCAATAGGCCGAACCCGACAGCGACAGCTCGACGCCCTCGTGTGGGCGGATCGTGACGGAAGGTCGGATATGGATGAGGTTGCGTGGTCCGATCGGCGACTGAGACGCAAAGTACTTGCCCCTGGGAAAGAGGGGATTGAGCGTTCCCAGCTCTGGATCATCCGGGTTGTCGTCGCCCGAGATCACATCGGCGGTGAGCCTGAGGTCGGGCTGCAGCGGCGCTTGCTGAAAGCGATGACCGATCTCGCCACCGATCCCCCAGGCCGCCCTGCGGTGGTTCGCGAAGGTTCCGTGCTGAACGGCGGCCTCAAGGTTCCAGTATGAGGCACCGGTGTCTCCGAATATGCGGGTGCCGAAGGTGTGGACCAGCTCTTTCCCGGCGCCTTGGTCGTAGACCGCGTTGCGATCTCGCAGACCGAGATAGAAGATGTCGAAGCCGTTGGTCCGATCTTCGCCCAGCCATCGCGTCGCATAGACGCCCCAGAGTGCCTTCTGGGTCGATGTCCGATCGTCGAAATCGTCCAGCCTGTTGTCGACCGGACGAAAATAGAGTGCCGTTACCTGCCAGGCCTTGCCCGTCAAAGACATGTCGAAGCCATCGAAGGCCTGAGGGATGTTGGGGCCATAGCGCGTATCGACGAAGCGCCCAGCGCCCAGCGATATGAGCTTGCGCCCCGCCGACATCCGCAGCGAAGTGTGGGCTGCGATATCCGCCTCGACCTCGACGAACGCCTGAAGCATGTCGGCGCCTGTCGTATCGACCGGCCGCTTGGCGCGGCGAACGCCCGAAATCCCGGAGAGCATGGGTTGTGCGAACAGGCGCAGCTTGCCCGCATGGAAATCGACATAGGGCATGAAGCGATGCCAGGCATAGCCATCGTCCGGCGCCGCCCCCCAATTGACGTTGGCATAGCCCTCGTAGCGCGATCGGAACTCGAGGCCCGTCGTGAGATAGGTTGATCCGTCGGCGCTCAGAGGGATGAACTTGAACTGTTCGGTCCATCGCCCCGTCTGCTTCGCAGGGTCTGCAAGATGGGTCCAATTCTCCGGATAGCGCTCGATCGTGAGGGTCGGGGCGCGTCCGATATCGGTCCCGACCTGCGCTTCGGCCGCGACCGGCATGGCCGCTATGGCCGTTATGTAGAGAAGGCACCACGAACTCCGCACCCCGCTCGATAGACGTCGGGGATGGCGGCGAACATGGCGGCTCAGCCTTGTATGCGGGGGACGGTTCCGCGCAACATGGCGAAGGAGGGTGACGGGGGCCAACACCCGATCTGCTTCGCAGCAGTCCATTGCGCAGACACCCGTCATCCGCCTGGATCACTCGGCCGCGCCGACCGGCGTGTTGAGCAGCTGCTGCTCCCAAAGATACGCGATGCCGCTGCCGCCGAAGTGCTGGATGAGAATCTCGGTCAGCTCCTCGACATGCTCGGTGCGCGCCCAATCGCGTTGCCATTCGCCAGCGAGCGCCATCACGGTCATCACGTTCGCGCCGGCCGCGATCATTCGCTGGATGGCAACTTCGTGAGACTCCTTCGAAATCCCGCCCGACGCGTCGGTGATCACGGTCACGTCCCAGCCTTCGCCGGCGGCCTGGATCACAGGCATTGCGACGCAGACCTCGGTCCACAGGCCGGCGATGATCAGCTGCTTGCGGCCGGTCGCCTTGACGACGTTCACCACATTCTCGTCCTGCCAGGTGTTCACCCAGGTGCGATCGATGACTTCCTGGTCCGGAAATACGTCGGTGATCTGCTTAAAGAGAAGTCCACCGCGCGCCGCGATCACGCTGGTGAGAATGGTCGGAACATTGAAGGCTTTTGCTAGCTTCGCCAGCGCGGTCGTGTAGTTGACCACCATGTGCGGGTCATGACTGTTCAGATTGGCCAGCTGATAGGGCTGGTGGTCGATCAGGACGAGGACCGAGTCCTCCGGACGAAGAAGCGAGTCGAGGCCGTTGCGGAAGGTCATGACTATCTCTTTCTGACGTCTTCGATGGATGGCGATGTCTGCCGGGCAATCTTGCGCCCCCCGGGGCAGCGCTGCCTCGTATTGCCGTTCTCGAACGCATTACGGTAGTGCCGGAATTTGCCACGCTGTGTCGCAGAATTAGGGACACCAACCGCCGCCGACTGCACAGCTGCCCGGCGTTCCCCCTTTCGCGACACAGCACGACGCGTTTCAGGGCTACCGACGAAAGGCGCTGCTCCCACTTCCAGGCATGATGAGCCCGCAAGCTCGCGAAGGCGCGCAATCCGTCGCGCGGCAGATCGAACACGAGGACCACATGACGACCAGACTGGAAGGCAAGACCGCGGTGATCACCGGCGGCGCGACCGGCATCGGATTTGCCGCAGCCAAACGCTTCATTGAAGAAGGTGCATTCGTGTACATCTTCGGTCGCACCGCGTCGGCACTTGATGCTGCGGTGGCGAAACTTGGGCCCGACGCGCGCGGCGTCACCGGATCGATCAACGGGACGGAAGATCTCGATCGTCTCTTTGAAGTCGTGAAAAAAGAGCGCGGCAGCATCGACATTCTGTTGGCAAACGCCGGCATTTCAGAGCCAACGCCGCTCGGGCAGACCACGACCGAACAGTTCGATCGGGTCTTCGGCACCAATGTCAAAGGCCTCCTGTTCACCGTCCAAGGCGCGTTGCCCTTGATGGGGAAAGGAGGGTCGATCATCCTGACCGGATCGAGCGCCACGGTGAAAGGCTTCTCCAACTTCAGCCTGTATGCCGCAACCAAGGCGGCAGTCCGCAGCTTCGCGCGCAGTTGGACGTTGGAACTCGCTGACAGGGGGATCCGGGTGAACGTCCTGTCGCCGGGATTGACAGAGACCGAGAAGGTGCTGGAGCTCATGGGCAAGGACGGCATCGAGGCGGTCCGAGGTATCACGCCGATCGGGCGCATCGCCGACCCGGACGAGATTGGCGCCGTCGCCGCCTTCCTCGCTTCGAGCGACAGCGGCTTCATGGCCGGTGCGGAAGTGTTTGCCGACGGCGGTATCGCCCAAGTGTGACGTCCCTCGTTCGGCGCGGGACATGTCGCATGTTGACAAGCAACGACAGCCCGGGCCGTACGCCCCGGCTCTCCTGCGCCGACCTCTTGGGTCAGGATTTGCGGACAGTGATCTGCGTGGGCGCCGAGCCTGCGGCGTCACCCGGAGGACTTACTCCCGTGCCTCCTGCCAGTGGGGATAGGTGACATAGGCGGTGACCGCGCCTTGCTCGTGCGAGTGGATCGTCACCTTCTGCCCTTTGGGCATATGGACGATCTCGCCCGGCCCCGCAGTGACGCTGTCTGAGTTGGCGGACACCGTCAGTCGCCCCTCAAGGACGACCATCACATCGTCGACGGCCATTGTCTCCTTGAGCGTCTGGTTCGGCCCATAGCGCCCGTAGCCGATGGTGATCGGGGAGCCATGGCGCTGGTCGACCAGGTTGCCCACAAACACCTCTCCGTCCTGTCCCGGGGAACGCTCCAGCTCTGCGTCGGTGATGGCGAACTTGCTGATCTTCATGGGAATTGCTCCTGCCAGCTGGCGTGGTTGCGTCACCTGGGCCGGTCAGTCCGGAAGTGGAATGTGCTCATCCCGGTCATCGACCGGGAGATCGAAGCGCCCCTTGCCCCAGTTCTGCGCCCGCCATTCGGCTTTGGCCTCCTCGATGCGCTCCTGCGAAGACGCAACGAAATTCCACCAGATGTAGCGGGGACCCGAAAGGGTCGCGCCACCGAGGATCATCAGGCGCGCGCCTCTGTCGCCGGCCGCAACCGTGACCCTGTCGCCGGGGCGGAAAACCATCATCCGACCCGCTTCGAAATCCTGGCCGGCGATCGAGATCGAGCCTTCGACGATGTAGATGCCCCGGTCCTCGTGATCGTGCGGTATCGGCAACCGCCCTTGCGCATCGAGCGCCACGTCGGCGTAGAACGTCTCCGAATACATTGTCGCGGGAGCCTTCTCACCATAAGCATCCCCGAGGACGAGCCGGACCGAGACGCCACGATCCTCGATCACCGGCAGCGCTTCCCTCCCGTGATGCTCGAACATCGGCGCCATATCCTCGTGACGCTCGGGCAGCGCCAGCCAGGTCTGAATGCCGAACAGGCTGTTCGGACCGCTTCGGGCCGCCGCGGAGGTGCGCTCGGAATGGGTCACGCCGCGCCCGGCGACCATCCAGTTCAGCTCGCCCGGACGGATCGTCTGATCGGCCCCGGTGCTGTCCCGGTGATGGAAGTCGCCGCGAAAGAGATAGGTAACGGTGCCGAGACCGATATGCGGGTGCGGCCGAACGTCGACGCCCTGTCCGGTCAGGAACTCGGCCGGTCCGGCCTGATCGAAGAAGATGAACGGTCCGACCATCTGCCGCTTCGGCGCCGGCAGGGCGCGCCGAACCTCGAAGCCGCCGAGATCGCGAGAGCGTGGAACGATGAGAGTTTCGATCGCGTCGAGGCCGACCTCATCGGGGCAGCCCGGTTCGATTGCCGGATTCCAGCTCATGCGCCTCATTCTCTCTTGGGCTTCCGGGAGGCCTCGCCCTCGCCGATGCGAATGCCCAGACTGGCGAGCGACGGTCTGCCCGACTAGCCCTGTGCCACGTCGAGCTGTGTCGCAGTAAGTGGAACGTGCGGGCGATGTCGTCGAGCTCAGCGGCCCCGCAGTGGAGCGACCGCCGACGCAGTTTTCGATAAGGCCTCGCTCCGTTCGTGTTTTAGCGGTCGAGACCCCAAACGTCCGGATTTCGTGCGAAGTACTCGATCAGCATCTCCGTCAGCACCCGCACTTTCCGCGTGGGATGCTGACCCGGCGGGCGGACGACATATGCGGCCCCCGGAGGGACCGGATAGCGTGTCATGATCGGGACCAACGCGCCGGAGGCGAGATATTCATATGTGATGCAATCGGGGAGCCAGGCGACGCCGAGACCTGCCGCCGCCGCCGCGGCAAGCGCCGTGGCGCTGTCGGCCTTGAACCTGCCCTGCGGCTGGACCGTGACGATCTTGCTGCCATCCATGAACTGCCAGGTTTCCGTTCCCTGCATGAGGGCCTGATGGCTGGCGAGTTCGGCCGGGGTTTCGGGTGACCCGTGCGCTTCGACATAATCCGGGCTTGCGACAAGCTTTCCATGGATCGGCCCGACGCGCCTCGCGATCAGGTTGGAATCCTGAAGGTAGCCGCCCCGGATCGCGCAATCGAAACCCTCTGCGATGAGATCGACGAAGCGATCACTGTAGGAGGTATGGACGTGGAGCTGCGGATGCCGGCGCGCCATTTCCGCGATGACGGGGGCGAAATGCGTCGGGCCGAAAGTAAGCGGCATCGCAACCCTCAGGACGCCGCGCAGCTCGCCGGTGGGGAGGATCGTTTCCCTGGCGGTATCGATCTCGGCGCTGGCTCGGGCCGCATGGTCTCTGAACGTGATCCCCGCCTCAGTGAGCGCGGCGCCGCGGGTCGTTCGCGCAAGAAGCTGGACGCCGAGCTCCGCCTCGATCCGCAAAAGCCGCCGACTGACGATCGATTTGGAGACCCCGAGCCGGCGCGCGGCGGCCGACACGCCTCCAGCATCGGCCACGGCGACGAATGTCCGGAGATCCTCGATGTCCAATTTGGCGTTCCTTGTTCCGCGACACAGCCTGTCTGACTATGGCACTACCGCATCACCGAAAGGAACGGCAAGTTCTGACCGGGCGACGTGGCCCGCCGCCGCATGCGTCCGTTGAACCCATTGCCATTCATAGCGGCTTTCCGCGGGGCGCGCAGTGAGAGAACCATGAAGGCAGCCATCTATGATCACCCCGGCCCGCCGGATGTCCTCCGTTATGCGGATGTGCCCGATCCGGTTTGTCCAAGCGATGGCGTCCTGATCCGCGTCGAGACTGCCGCTATCGAGGGCGGCGACCTGATCAATCGCGCGTCCACGCCTCCACCCCACCCAGCCTTCGTCGTCGGCTATGCGGCCGCTGGCGAAATCATCGCGGTCGGAGAGAAGGTGTCGAATCGCAAGGTCGGCCAGAAGGTGACGAGCTTCGATCTCGCCGGGTCGCACGCGCAGTTGCGTGCGGTTGCCGCCAGCCGGACGTGGCCTGTGCCGGAAGGACTCGACATGGCCGCTGCCGCAGCTCTGCCGATCGCATTCGGGACCGCTCATCACTGCCTTTTCGCACGGGGTGGTTTGAGGCGTGGCGAAACTGTCCTTATCCAGGCCGGCGCCGGCGGCGTCGGGCTCGCCGCCATCCAGCTCGCGCATCGGGCAGGCGCGACCGTGCTTGCAACGGTCTCCGGGGTTGAAAGGGCCGAACGTCTTGTCCGGCTTGGCCTCGATCATGCGATCGATCATAGCTCGGCCGAGGTCGTCGACACGGTCATGCGTCTGACAGAAGGTCGTGGCGTGGATCTCGTCGTGGACCCGGTGGGAACCACCTTGCAAGGTTCCCTGGCGGCGCTACGCCCCGAGGGGCGCCTGGTCTTCGTCGGCAACGCCGGCGGTTCGCAGCTCGGTATCGATCTGTGGCCCGCGCTGCAGGCGAACCAATCGCTTTTCGGCGTCTTCATGGGAACGCAATTGGAAAAGCCTGATGTCTACCTCACGGTTTCCCGAATGCTGGAGCTGGCGGCGACCGGGGATCTTCGGGTGATCGTGGACAGGACGTTTCCACTCGCGGCCGCTGCTGAGGCCCACGCCCATGCCGAAGGCAATTCCGTCCTCGGGCGCGTCGTAATCGTCCCGGCCACGCAATGAGCATCGTGGACCCAGTGACTTCCGCTAAATCCACTGAAGGGGCCATCAGACGTCTGGGGGAAAGGTCGTGTCCCGAGGAGTGGAGCAGCAAGGCGTAACGCCAGCATAAGGGCGTGAGGGGGTCATCTGCGATCCTCCGCCCGCGCCCAGCCTCCGACCAAGGTGGTAGCTCGCGATGCCCGGGCTCAGCATTGCGGCGCCCCCCGCCATACCACCTCCGCTCGCCAGCTCCCCTCCATGAATGACAGTCGGCGCATGCAGCACGTCGAATGTCCAATTGTGGGAAGACCGCGCCGTCAATAGCGTTTCCGCTGCATACGAACGGAAGGTGCAGCATGACGGCCCCTCCTGAACCCCCTCCGCAGATCGACACGGCAGATCAGGTCGACACGGCAGATCGTCGAGCGTTCCTGGCCAAGTGCGGCCGGTTTGCGGTCGTGACCCCTCCCGCGGTCACCATGCTCCTGTCGACCAGCCTGAGCTCACAGGCGATCGCACAGTCGGGCGGCCGGGGTGGTCCGCCGGGCCACAATCCGGGCCACGGCGGCACACCCCCGGGCCATGGCGGCACACCTCCGGGGCATGCCGACGGGCATCCCGGTCAGCACGGTGGCCTGTTGGGCTGGATCCTGGATCGGCTGTTCTAGGCGTCGCGAGGATGACGCCATCGGCCGAAGAGACCGGCGGAACCGAGGCTCCCCCGGGGGAAGGCGCCGCCGCAGGAACAGCCTTCGCGGTGATGAACGGCCGCAAGCTGGCGTTCAGCGAGCCGCGGCAGGAGATCTACGAGCTGAACGACACGGCGGCCTATATCTGGTACCGCCTGGCCGATGGCGACGCGCCGGCGGCCATCATCGACGGCTTGGCCGAACTCGGGATCTCGCCGGAGACCGCGGACGCCTATGTCCGCGACGCGCTGGCCGTCTGGGCCCGGCTCGCCGGCACCGGTGGGGCCGGCTTCGGCACGGCCGCCAAGGGCGACGTGCAGCCGCAGGTCATTCGCGTCGCCGGGCTGGCCGTCCGGATTGGATACGGCCGCCCGTCCCTGGCGCGGATCGTCGCGCCCGCCTTCGCCCATCTCGCAGCGAAATCCCCCACCACGCACGCCCCGGCGGATGTGTCGTTCGAGATTCTCGCCGAAGGAACCCGGTTTCGATTGCGGGCGGATGGAGCGGCCCTCGAGACATTGAGCCCGGACGAGATCCTTCCGGCCCTGAAGGCACAGCTCACCGCCGCTGTTCTGGCCCACGGCCGGTATGCGCTGGCGATCCACGCGGCGGCGCTGGCGCATCACGATCGCATGCTGCTGCTCGGCGGGGAGGCCGGGGCGGGCAAGACGACCCTTGCGCTGGCCCTGGCGCATGCCGGCTTCGGCTATGCCGGCGACGACATCGCCCTGCTGACGCCGACCGGCCGGGTGGCCGGTGTGCCGTTCGCCGCGGCGGTCAAGTCCGGTGCCTGGGGGCTGGTCTCGTGGTTCCGGCCGGAATTGGAGACGGTCCGAACCTGTCTGAGATCGGATGGGCAGCATGTCCGCTATCTGCCGCCGTCCGCCCCTCCGGTGACCGAGCCCTTGCCGCTCGGTTGGGTGGTGTTGCTGCGCCGGCAGCCACACCGTGCCACGGCGTCCCTGGCGCCCTTGGACAAGGTCGACGCGATGCGGATGATCCTGGCTGAGGCAACCGCCCCCGGAGAACAGCTGCGGACAGCCGCGTTCGGGCAGCTGGTCCAGGCCATGGCAGGCGCGCAGTGCCATGTGCTGCACTATGCCCGGCTCGAAGACGCCGTGCGGGAACTGCAGCGCGGATGCGCCTGAAAATGCCGGCATTGAGGGCCCTGATCAGGGCCCTTGACGGCATGCCGCCCGCCCCCGCGGACTGGCTTGCCGTGATCGAGATCGCCAATCACTCCTGGCTGACGCCGGCAGTGTTCCTCGCGCTGGAACGCAGCGGCGCCCTGCCTGGACAGCCAAGCGAGATCCGCGACTATCTCAGCTTCATTCACGGCCGCAACCGACAGCGAAACCTTCGCCTCCGGGCTCAGCTGATCGAAGCGATCGGAGGGCTGAACCGGGCGGGCGTCAGGCCGATGGTCCTGAAGGGGGCAGGCATCCTGCTCCTGGCGCCCGATGCCGATATCGGCGCCCGGATGATGAGCGATCTCGACCTTCTGATCGCAGACAAGGAGAAACCCGCCGCGGACGCCGCTCTCGGGGCGCTCGGCTATCAGGCGTCGCAGGGGCTGCATGGCCTGTGGCGTTCCGCGGACGCCGGCGTCCTGGAACTGCATTGCCTCAACGATGCGCTGGAGGCCTACGGCGCGGCCATCATCGCAACGGCGCGATGCTCCTCCGTCGAGCGTGACCGGATCCAGGCCTGGCTGCCGTCACCGACCTTCCGCGCCGCCCATCTGATCATGCATGACCAGGTCAAGGAAGGTGACTACTGGCGCGGCAGCATCGACCTGCGCCATCTCCGCGATCTCGCCGCGCTGGCGGGGGAGATCGACTGGCACATGCTCGAGGCGAGCCTGTCGGCGGCCGGTTGGTGGACCGCAGCCGAGACCCAGCTTCTGACCCTGCACGGCCTGTTCGGGGTCCAGGTGCCGGCGGATCTGACTGGCCGCCTGGCTCCCCGGCTGCAGCACTGGCGGCGGATGGTTCAGATCCGGCATCCGATCCTCGCGGCGCCGCTGCGCCTGGCCGGCGCGATGGCGTGGCTGGCCCGGCGCATCCGGCTGGGAGACGGGCCTTCATTCACCTTGGCCGATTTCGCGCCACGGATCGCACGCAAGCTGCTGCAGGGACGCCGGAGAACCATCGAGGCACTGATGGGAGTCCATCTCGGCCCCAAGCTCTAAGCCCTTGGACTCCGGCGACAAGACGGGCCGGCAAAATGGTCATCCCCCTTTGAGGGAAGGATACCTCCAAATTTCGAAAGATACTCCGAAAAACCCCAGCACCTCCGACCAAGGTGTGAACGGCGGTGCCGTTTGTTCAGGTTCCAGCCATCTCCTCGCCTAGTATACGAGTTTATGCAGACAAATGTATATTTGGAGATGACGCCGCCCGCGGAAAAAGGATGACAACCACACAATCCCGGTGCGCAAGTCTGAAAGACAATATGATGAGAGGACTCCCACTAGAAAGTCGCCTGAACAATTTTATTTCACTATCAGAAGAAGAGCTTAGAGTTCTAAGAGACCTTCACACACAACGGACAATTCATAATAACACCGAACACTCGTACGAGGACGATAACAATAGATCGATTCACATCATCCTCAGAGGTTGGGGATACACGTATAAAGACCTTCCGAACGGCAAGCGGCAGCTGATCGATATCCTGATCCCCGGCGATGTGGCCGGGCTCCGCACCAGCCTTTTCGGCCCTCAGCATCAGGGATTTCGGGCGATCGGTGAGCTCGAAGCCGCCGAGATAAACGGTCGATCGATCGTTCGGCTGTTCCACGATTGGCCGCGCATCGCCCTGGCCTTGTTCTGGATCGCCAACCAGGACGCCATTCTCATCGCCGAACGCCTCGTCGATATCGGACGCCGTTCCGCCGTCATCAGGGTATCGCGTTTCCTGCTGGAGCTCGGCGCCAGGCTCGAGACCGTCGGCCTTGCGACACGAGACGGATTCCACTGCCCGTTGACGCAGAACGACATCGCAGATGCCCTGGGCCTTTCGGCCATCCATGTCAACCGGGTGCTTCGTCAGCTGCGGGAACAGGGCCTGCTGGCGTTCCGCAACGCGGTGGTCGAGTTCCTCGCCCCCGAGCGGCTGATCGCGCTGGCGCAATTCGAAGCTGCGGATCCTCCCGCTTTCACCACGATCGACCAGCCTCCCCGACGAACCCGCCCCACCAGAGATCCGGATCAAGTGTGAGAGAGATCCACCCGGCGCCCCGCGCCGATGTCAGCCGCATCAGCCGGTCACGACCGGCCAAGGAGAGCAGTGATGATGGAGATCACCCGCACCGGCCCGCTGCCGAATGAACGCATTCTCGTGGCCGGCGGCGCCGGCTATGTCGGAAGCCATGTCGCCTGGCTGCTGTGCCGCCTCGGCTTCCACGTCACCGTCCTTGACGACCTGTCGACAGGACATCGGGGCGCCGTTCCCGATCAGGCCGAGTTCATACGCGGGGACGCGCGCGACCGTGCCGCCGTGTCGCGGATCTTCGCGGAGCAGAAGCCCACTGCCGTCATCAACTTCGCGGCGCTCAGCCTTGTCGGCGAATCCTATCGGGATCCGCTCGGCTACATCGCGCACAATCTCGCGATCACCCTCAACCTGGCAAAGGCATCCGTCGAGTCGGGCGTGTCGAGCTTCCTGCTCTCGTCGACCGCCAGCATATTCGGACCCGACGCGGCCGGGCCGATCGCCGAGGATGCGCCGATACGGCCCGGCAATCCCTACGGGGAGTCGAAGGTGATGTGCGAGCGGGTGCTGCACTGGCTGGAAGTCGCATCCGGCATCCGGACCGCCGCCCTGCGCTACTTCAATGCTTCGGGAGCCCTGCTTTCCGGCAGTCTCGGGGAGGCTCACCTCCCCGAGACTCACCTGATCCCGATCGTCATCCAGGCCGCCATGGGCTTGCGCGACCACGTCGACATCTTCGGCAACGATCATCCGACGCCGGATGGGACATGCGTCCGCGATTACATCCATATCCTCGACTTGGCCGATGCGCATGTCAGATCGCTGGTCGCCCTGAGGACCGCGGGCGGTCTGCGCTACAATCTCGGCAGCGGCCGGGGATACAGCGTCCGTGAGATCGTCCAGGCGGTGGAGGAGCTGACCGGACGCCGCATCGCGACCCGGCTTCAGCCGCGCCGTCAGGGTGATCCCCCAAGCCTGGTCGCATGCACGGATCGGGTTCGGCAGGATCTCGGCTGGCGTCCCGTGCACAGCACCCTTCCAACGATCATCGGATCGGCCTGGAAGTGGCATGCCGATCACCCATACGGCTACGGCGCTCGGGCGGCGTGACCGCCGGATGTCGGACGTCATCCTTTCAATGCGGGGCTAGGCGAACAGTTCGATGCGGTCCGCCGTTCTGCGGAGAACCATCGCCTTTTCATTCGATGTTGAGAACCGTCATCGGCTGTATCGATTTGCGCAAGCCATGCCTTTTCCCAAGCGCCCCGTCCTCACATGGGGTAAAAATTTCCCCCAAAGAGGTATATTCAGATTAACCTGAGTTAGAGACATTCCACATATACTACGATAATATCCTGAGCGTCGTTGATCTTACTGCCTCATTCTGAGGGAAATCCAAGTATTTATTGGGAGTATCGACCTAAAGACTAGAACACTCCCGATCTATCACAGAACACTCACGCACTGTCGATGAACAATTTCGTGGAAGTGGAACAAAAAAACATAAAATTCGACAGATCCAACCGCCGTGCAATTTTTGGATGCTGGGGGATCAGATTATGTCTTATCAAATGGAAACGATGAGCAGGCCGCCGGAGGCGAATGTCTCGAACATAGGCGTCATTCGCAATGACTGCGATTTTGCCGATGCCGGCTCGTCCACGGAAAACCGGGTACGGATGCACACCAGTTGCATCATCATCGTCGATTCCCGGGCACTGGACAGAGAATGCCTGGCCAAGGGCCTGATGGCGAATGACGCCAGCATCAAGGTATTCTCCTTCGGGACGATCGAGGAGTGGCAGCAGGCCGTCGATCTCCATGACCGGGCATCAGCCATTCTGCTCAGCTTGGGGTCGCGCACCGGCGGCGATGCCAGCGTCGAGGCCGAGATCGGCGGCCTTGCCGCGACGTTCAAGGAGATCCCGATCATCGCCATCGGCGATCTCGACAATCTGAGCCATATCATGAAGGTCCTCGAATATGGCGCCCGCAGCTACATTCCGACGAGTGTCGGGCTGGATGTCGCGATCGAAGCCATCCGTCTCGCCCGGGCCGGCGGCACCTTCGTGCCGGCCAGCAGCCTCGTGGCCATCCACAAGCGCATCGCCGCGGAAACCACGGCGCCGGCGCCGACGCTGAACACGCTGTTCACCGCCCGCCAGGCAGCCGTGGTGGACGCGCTGCGGCGGGGCAAGGCCAACAAGATCATCGCCTATGAGCTGAATCTCTGCGAAAGCACCGTGAAGGTGCACATCCGCAACATCATGAAGAAGCTCAAGGCAAAAAACCGGACGGAAGTCGCCTTCAAGATCAACGACCTTTTTCCGCACGGCGTGATCGGCACCTACCCTTAGGCGTGCCGAAGAGGCCTTCGCTCATGACCATGGCCGACGAGGCCGCCGGACGGACCAGCCTGTGACGGCCCTGTCCCAGGATCTCATCGCCTCGTCGGGCCGGCACAAGGATCAGACCCGTGATCGTGTCGAAGCAGGCCGCTGTGCGGCAGACATCGAGGGTGCGCGAGTATCTCCGGTTCCTCAGGCGCCGGAAGTATTCGGTCGCGCTCCCCGCCCTGATCTTCCTCGCGATCGGGCTGACCCTCTATTCCGTGATGCCCCGCCGCTACGTGGCCGAGGCGGTCGTTGCGCTTGACCCGCGGCGCATCCAGATCCTGTCGACCGAGGCGGTGCTGTCGCCCTTGCCGCAGGAAAGCCCCGTGCTGCGGACGGAACTGGACATCATCAACTCCCGGCTGATGGCCGAGCGCGTGCTGGACCGGCTGGAGCGGATGGGGCTGGAGATGCCGTCGCCGGCCACGTCCCTGACGGGCGCCGCTCTGCAGCTGGTCTCCGGTCGAACGAGGCCCCAGGCGGAGGCCGCGGCACCGGTGGACCGGCGAACGCAGATCGATCGGCTGCTCGGCAATCTGACGGTCAGCAACGACGGCCGCTCCTACACGATCTTCATCATGTTCGCGGCAACCGATCCGGTCTATGCCGCCGCCGCCGCCAACGCGTTCGGCGAGGCCTATCTCGACTACCAGGCCGACATGCAGGCCGCCGCCACGCGGCACGCCACCGAGTGGCTCGCCTCCAAGCTGATCGATCTCCGCAAGCAGCTGGAGGCATCGGAAAGCGCAGTCGAGGCCTTCCGGCGCAATGCGGGCATGGTCGTCTCGGAAGGCACCAGCCTGCAGGCGCAGCAGCTCAGCGCGCTGAACACCACCCTGACCCAGGCCCGGTCCGAGCGCGCCGCCGCGGAAGCCCGCTATCAGACCGCGACGACGCTGGCCCGGAACGATAACGGCCTCGACTCCTTCGGCGCGGTGCTGGGCTCTCCCATCGTCCAGGCGCTGCGTACGGAACAGGCCAAGGTCGACCGTCAGCTCTCCGAATACGAGGACACCGGCGTGACCAAGAGCACGGAGCTGCCGGTGCTTCGATCCCAGCAGGCCTCGCTCCGGCAGCAGATCAGGCAGGAGGTCGACCGGGTGGTCGCCAGCCTGGCGAACGAGGTCGAGGTCGAGCGACGGAAGGAGAGCGGCCTCGAGACGACGCTCCAGGCGGCCGAGGCGGCGCAGTCGACCGTCAACGCCGCACAGCTTCAGCTGAACCAGCTCGAACGCGAGGCGAGCGCCAACCGCACGGTCTATGAGAGTTATCTGACGCGCTACAAACAGACGATCGAGCAGGACGGTCTCGCCCTGCCCGAAGCGCGGTTGATCTCGCAGGCCGAGCCGCCCGGCCTTCCGGCGGCGCCGAAGCTGATACCGTTCGTCGTGCTCAGCCTGCTGGCCGGGTCCGGCCTCGGCCTTGGCGTCGCCACGCTGCGGGAAGGCTTCGACACCCGGGTACGATCGCGCCGCGACCTGGAGGAGATCACCCCCCTCCCCGTTCTCGATCTGGTGCCCTATCTGCGGGCGCCGCGCACCTTGCCGGTCCATGCCGCGGTGGTCGAGATCCCCGGATCCGCCTTCGGCGAGGCGGTGCGTCGGCTGCGATCCACCCTGCTCCTCGCCCCGATGCTGAGACGGGCCAAGGTCCTGGCGCTGACATCTCCGGAACGCGGCGACGGCAAGACGACGCTGTGCCTCACCCTTGCCCGCTCCATGGCGCTGACCGGGCAGAAGGTCATCCTGATCGACGCCGATCTGCGCAATCCGATGGTGGCATCGATGACCGGCGTCGAACCATCGGTCAGGCTTCTCGACGTGGTCCGCGACGGCCGTCATCCGAACGAGGCCATCACGGCCGACAGGATCTCGCCGCTGCATCTGATCGCCGCGCACCCGGATCGGCTCGCGGCCGAGCGACTCCTCGACGAAGCCGGGTTCGCCGCATTGCTGTCCCAGCTTCGCCAGCGCTATGACCGCATCATCATCGACATCGGGTCGGTCGAAGCGTCGACAAGCACGACCCAGCTCGGCTCGCTTGTCGACGGCATGGCGCTCGTCACCCGATGGGAGAAGACGACCCGCAGCATCGCGGCATCGTCGATCCGGCACCTGGCCTTCCGCGGGGCGCCCATCTCGAGCGTCATCCTCAATGGCGTTCGCGGCCACCGCCCTGACCGTGACGAGGCCGACCATCCGGCCGTCCCGACGCTGCTCGACGGCACGGCTCTGCTCGCCAAGCCTTACAAGGCCGGGGACGACCTGGCTGTTGCGCACGACGCCTGAAGCCACCTTCAACGACCATGAGGTCACGCAGCATGCCACGCAGCCCCTCTTCCGCGCCGCGCCGGCGCCCGACCCGGGCCCACTTGGCCCTGCTGCTCCTCGCCGGCTTGGCGTCGGCCCACCCGGTCGCCGCCGCCGCCCAGGATGCGCGAGCCTACCAGGTGGGTCCGGGCGATACGCTGGCGATCACCGTCGCAGGCCAGGAGGCTTTCTCCGGCAAATTTTCGATCGGGCCGGACGGCAGCATCAACTATCCGCCGTTGGGCGATCTCCGGGTGGCGAAGCTGACCCCGGGCGAGATCGCCGACCGTATCGGCCAGGGCCTCAGCCAATATCTTCAGGCCGGCAGCGGCGTTCGGGTCGCGATCGAGGAATACGCCCCGGTGTTCGTCATCGGCGACGTCGACCGGCCGGGACAATACCAATATCGTCCGGGCATGATCGCGCTGGAGCTCGTGGCCGTCGGCGGTGGGATGCGACGCGCCCAGTTCACCAGCGAGACCGGCACCCTGCAGATGATCCAGACGGAACAGGACTATGCCGATCTGAAGCTGCAACAATTCTCGCTGCAGGTCCGGAAGGCCCGGATCGCGGCGGAAATGGCCGACACCGAGTTCAGCTATGCCGTTCCGGATCATGACGGCCTTCTCGACCGTCCGGCGATGCAGCGGGCCGTCGATGCCGAGACCACCCTGTTCCGCACCCGCCGGGATGTTCTGCACAGCCAGGAAAAGGCGTTGACGGATCAACGCGCCAGCTACGATTCCGAGATCGCGGCCCTCGAGCAGAGCATCAAGCTCTATGACGAGGAGATGGCGCTGATCGCCGAGGACGTCGCCGCGACCAGGACGCTCGCCAACCAGAAGCTGATCGTCCAGTCCCGACTGCGGGAAGTGCAGCGCAGCTATTCCGCGGCCCAGCGGGACGAGCTGGAGCACCGGTCCTTCCTGGCGCGAGCGCGCCAGAGCCAGCTCGACATCACCCAGCGCCTCGTCGAGCTGCACAATCGGCGGGCCGACGAGAATGCGAGCGCGCTGCGCGATATCGACCTCGACCTGTCTCGAAACGAACAGAAGCTGGCGTCCCTGCTCTCCACCCTGACCGAGCTGAAGCGGCAGGCCGACAATTCGGCTGCCGCGGTGACGACCGTCACGGCGTCCTACACCATCACGCGCGTCGTCAACGGTCAGCATCAGCAGATCGTTGCCGACGAGCAGGCAGCGATCGAGCCGGGCGATATTCTTCGCATCGACCAGAAGCTGACCGTCAGCGGCACCCGGGTGAGCCTGAACTGACAGCCGGTTCCGCCCGGGCGACGATCATCCTGCCCCGGAAGCGCCGTCGAGCTCGATGGCGCTTCCGGGGCAGGCCGGCAAGGACAGGTACCGGCTATGCCAGCCTGCATCGTCCGCCGCGGAGATCCCGGCTGTCCCCCGCGCGATCGACCCAGTGGCGGTAGGTCTCCTCGATCCCTCGGCGCAGGTCGATGCTTGGCTGCCAGCCCAGCGCTCGTATCCGGCGGACATCCAGCAGCTTACGCGGGGTGCCGTCGGGCCGGGTGAGGTCGAAGGCCATGCGGCCGCGATAGCCGACAACCTCCGCCACGAGCGCCGCCAGGCCGGCGATCGAGATCTCGTCGTCGGCGCCGATATTGATCGGCATCGACCCATCGTAGCGGCGCATCACCAGCACGCAGGCGTCCGCCAGGTCGTCGACATGCAGGAATTCCCGCCGTGGCCGGCCGGAGCCCCAGATCGTGACGGTTGGCCGCTCCTCTGTCTTGGCCTCGTGGAACTTGCGGATCAGGGCCGGCAGGACATGGGAGGTTTCGGGATCAAAATTGTCGTTCGGACCGTAGAGATTGCAGGGCAGTGCGGAGACGAAGCGGCAGCCGTGCTGGCGGGCGTAGCTCTCCGCCAGCTTCAACCCGGCGATCTTGGCCACCGCATAGGCCTCGTTGGTGGCCTCCAGGGCTCCGGTCAGCAGTTGCTCCTCCCGGATCGGCTGCGCAGTGTCTCGCGGATAGATGCAGCTGGATCCGAGATGAAGCAGCTTTTCGACGCCGACGCGGTAGGCGGCATGGATGATGTTCGCGGCGATCATCAGGTTGTCGTAGAGGAAGTCGGCCGGACTGGACGCGTTGGCGACGATGCCGCCGACTCGCGCCGCGGCGATGAAGACGATGTCGGGCCGCGTCTGCTCCATCCAGGCGGTGGTGGCGGCCTGATCCCGCAGGTCGAGCGCGGAGTGCTCGGCCAGGATCAGGTGGCATTGCTCACGACCGAGCCTGCGGCACAGCGCCGATCCGACCATGCCGCGGTGCCCGGCGACCCAGACGCGCCTGCCGGCGAGCTCGATCGGCTCGCGGACGGATTCAGTTGAAGCGGTCATTGCGTCCGGTTTCCCACATGACGGTCTGCAAATCCGACTGCACCATCTCCGCCACCAGCGCCTCGAACGGCACGGTATGCCGCCAGCCCAGCCTGTCGCGGGCCTTCGCCGGGTCGCCGATCAGGAGGTCGACCTCGGTCGGCCGGAAGTAGCGGGGGTCGATCTCGATCAGGGATGAGCCGGTCCGTGCGTCGAGGCCCTTCTCCTCGACCCCCTGCCCCACCCATTCGATGTCCCTGCCCACCGTCCTGAAGGCGAGTTCGACGAATTCTCGCACCGTATGGGTCTCGCCCGTCGCCAGGACATAGTCGTCCGGCTCATCCTGCTGCAGGATGCGCCACATGCCGTCGACGTAGTCGCGAGCATGGCCCCAGTCCCGCTTGGCGTCGAGATTACCCAGGAACAGGCTGCGCTGCAGCCCGTGCTCGATCGCGGCAACCGCCCGCGTGATCTTCCTTGTGACGAAGGTCTCGCCCCGGATCGGACTCTCGTGATTGAACAGGATGCCGTTGGAGGCATGCATCCCGTAGGCCTCACGGTAGTTTACCGTGATCCAGTAGCCGTAGAGCTTGGCCACGGCATACGGGCTGCGGGGGTAGAATGGCGTCGCTTCATCCTGCGGGATGCGTTGCACCCGCCCGAACAGCTCGGATGTGGACGCCTGGTAGAAGCGGCAGCGGTCGCCGAACCTCAGAACGCGCAGAGCCTCCAGCAGGCGCATCACCCCCAGCGCGTCCGCGTTGGCGGTATATTCCGGCGTCTCGAAACTGACCTGAACATGGCTCTGGGCGCCGAGGTTGTAGATCTCGTCTGGCGCCACCTCCTGGATGATGCGGCAGAGATTCGTCCCGTCGGTCAGGTCGCCATAGTGCAGATGAAAGCGAGGGGTCGCGCCGTGCGGATCCTCATACAGATGATCGATCCTCTGGGTGTTGAATGACGACGATCGCCGCTTCACGCCGTGGACCCGATAGCCTTTTGACAACAGAAATTCGGCAAGATAAGCGCCATCTTGCCCCGTGACACCAATGATGAGCGCGGTCTTTTCGGACATACACCAACTCCGCACTATAAAGAGGACGAGATATCTTTTCGTATTATTGTCACAACGTCGATTTTATGAAGACAGGCTCGATCCGGCATCCTGTCCAATGGGGTGCGTGCCGCCGGCCGGGGGGTAGGCGGGTGCAAAATCGGGCGAGGTGGGCCATCCCAATGGCTGGCCCTATATCCGTTCGGCGATCCCACCCGGATCGAGCGGCCGGCCGCGGCGGGCCAGCTCGGCGGCCCGGAGACCGCCGGCCTGCAGGCGGACGATCGGCTCCGGGCCGAGGGCGTTGAGCAGGATCGCCATATGCCCGTGCCGCGGCGGCCGGGGCGGCCAGACGGCGATGCCGCGGCGCCGAAGCTCGTCGCGATCGATGTCGCCCCAGAACTGCGCCAGCAAGGCCCGCGGGGCCACGCACGCCAGATGGCGGATGTCCTCGCCCGCGAGCCGCAGGCCTTCGTCATCCGGCCGCAGCGACACCAGGACGGCGTCCCACGAGGCGTCCGGCACCATTCCCGCCGTCTCGAAGCTCTCGGCCCGGGCGCCGGCCGCAGCAAGCCCCTGCGCCAGGAACGGTGCAAAGGGGTTGTCGCACAGCACGGCGATGCGCTGCCCGACAACCGGCAGCCCGGCGTCGCGCAGCAGCTTCACGCACAGCGGCCCCAGGAAGGGGAAGACGCCGACGGCGGGGTGGCGCTCATTGACGGCGACGACCGGAATACCGCGGCGGCGACACGCCTCGCGGTCGATGTCCCCGGCCCGGACCTCCCAGCCCTCGAACATCAGCCCGATCACCGCCCGCTTCGGCAGCTGGTCGATCAGCCGGCCATCGATCGGCCGCAGATGACCGCTGTTGGTCAGAATGTCGACCGTCGCCAGCATCTCCGCCGGCAGGGTCTCGATCACCGCGACGCGGTCCTGGACGCCGAGCGCTCGGGCCAGGGCCAAGGTTCCGGCCGCGATCTCCGCAGCCGTGCCGTAGCGGCTGGAGCGGGTGAAGGCCCAGACCCGCGCCGCGCCGGCCAGCGCCGCGATCACCGCCGTCGTCGCGTAGGCGCCGGTCGCGGCTTCGGTCAGCACGGTCAGCCCGGTCAGGTCCAGCCCGGTCGCCGCGATCCTCTCCCGCATCAGGCGGCACAGCAGCGTCACATCGTCGACCGGTGATGCGCCGCCCATGTCAGGCGGCATGGACCGGCTCCCGCTGCCCCGGAGCCCCCGCGGCCAGGGCCTTGCGCAGGGCATCCACCACCCGGATCTGCACCGCCGCCGTCATCTGCGGGAACAGCGGCAGCAGGATGCAGCGATCCCGCGCCTGCTCGGAATGCGGCAGCGGAAAGCGCTGCGGCTGGTCGGCATAGGCCGGTTCGAGATGGGCACACATGACACCGCGGCGCGTCGCGATGCCATCGTCCAGAAGGCTCTGCATGACGCCACGCTGGTCCGCTTCGGCCGGCAGGCGGACGCAATAACTTTGCCAGTTCGAGCGGGCCCAGCTCGGCTCGAACGGCACGATCACCCCTTTGAGGCCGTGCAACAGCTGCCGGTAGTGATGCGCCAGCTCGCGGCGACGCGCCACGATCGCCGGCAGCCGCTTCAGCTGCTGACGCCCGATGGCGGCCTGAAGATCGGTCATCCGGTAGTTGTAGGCCGGGGTGCCGTAATCCTCGAAGACCACGGTGCCGCTGCGGTGCCGGATCGTGTCGGGCACCGACATGCCGTGCTGGCGCAGAAGCCGGAACCGGGCGTCCCATTCGGCATTGTTGGTCGTGAGCATGCCGCCGTCGCCGACACTGACCAGCTTGCGCGGATGGAAGGAGAAGCAGGCGATGTCGCCACGCGGCCGCCCGATCTTCTCCCACCGGCCGTCGAACAGGATCTCGGATCCCGCGGCACAGGCTGCATCCTCGATCACGGCCAGTCTGTGAGCGCGCGCGATCCGCAAGATCGCCGTGAGATCGCAGGGCATTCCTATCTGATGGACGCAGAGGATGGCCCTGGTCCGCGGCGTGATCGCCCGCGCGACGGCCTCGGCCGAGATGTTGAAGGTCTCGGCGTCGACGTCGACGAAGACCGGCGCCGCGCCGCATTGCCTGATCACGTTGGCCGTCGCGATGAAGCTGTGGCTGACCGTGACGACCTCGTCGCCGGGCTCCACTCCGAGGGTGAGCAGGGCGAGATGCAGCGCCACGGTGCAGTTCGCCACGGCACAGGCATGGCGGGCGCCCACGAACGCGGCGAACTCAGCCTCGAACGCGGCAACCTGCGGGCCCTGCGTCAACCAGCCGGAGCGGATCACCGCCGCAGCTGCGGCAACCTCTTCCTCGCCGAGCAGGGGCTGCGTGATCGGGATCATGCGACGCTCGCCTCGGGAATGGCGGCCTGTTTCGCGGGACCGTCCGACGGGGCCGCGGCGACCGGCCGGCCGGCCGAGGCCTGCCGCCACCAAGCCACGAGCTCGCGCAGGCCGGTCTCGACCGGCACGCTGGTGCGGAACCCCAGCAACTCCTCGGCGGCCCGTGCATCCGCCAGGCGCTTCGCGACCGGATTCACCGTCCGCTCCGCCACATGCACCGGGGCCAGCCATGGCCGTTCCATGGCAGCGCACATCGCCCGGGCGAGGTCCAGCAGCGATGTCTCCGCGCCGCTTCCGATATTGAGCGCCACATCCGTGGCGTCGGTGGTGGCCGCCAGAATGTTGGCGCGCGCCACGTCCTCGACATGCACCAGATCCATGGTCTGCAGCCCATCGCCATAGATGATCGGCGGGCTGCCGGCCTCGATCCGCTCCATCCAGCGGATCATGACCTCGGTGTAGCGGCCGTGGATGTCCATGCGCGGCCCGTAGACGTTGAAGTAGCGCAGGGCCACATAGTCCAGCCCGTACATGTCGTTGAAGGACCGCAGCAGGCCTTCGCCGAACGTCTTGGCCGCGCCGTACAGCGTGCGGTTGGCATAGGGGTTGTGCGCCTCCGGGGTCGGGAACTGGTCCGCCATGCCGTAGATCGAGGCGGAGGACGCCATCACCACCTTGCGCACCTTGGCGGCGACGCACTGCTCAAGCAGATCGAAGGTGGCGTCGACCATCACCTCGATCGCCTGCCGGGGCTCGGCGGCGCAATGGGTGATGCGCAGCGCGGCCTGGTGGAACACGGTGTCGATCCCGTCGACCAGCCCGGTCATCACCGACCTGTCCCGGATATCGAGGTCGATGAGGCGCACGCGGCCGCTCTCCATGGCCTGCGCCAGGTTCTCGGGCCGGCCCCGAACCATGTTGTCGACCACCAGGATCTCGGAGCATCCGGCCTCGACCAAACGATCGACGATCCGCGATCCCACGAACCCGGCCCCGCCGGTGACCAGCACGCGCTTGCCGGTCAGAATACCGCTTTGGCTGGACATGATGACCTCAATCAGGAAGGTGGGAATTGATGTCGGTCAGACGACCGAGGCCTTTTGTGGTTGGCAGATTTCTGTCACCGCCCGGGCGATCCGGTGGGCCACGTCGTCCGCCAGCTCCGGATAGATCGGCAGGGACAGCGTCCGGGCGGCCATGGCCTCGCTGACCGGGAACTGCCCGGGCCCGTAACCCAGCCCGGCATAGGCCGGCTGCAGATGGACCGGCCGTGGGTAGTGGATGCCGGTGGCGATGCCGATCTGCGCCAGGCGGGACCGGGCGCCGTCCCGGTCGTCCACCTGGATGGCGTAGACGTGATAGGCATGGTCCTCGCCCGTCGACCGGGCCGGGAGCCGGAGGCCGGCAATGCCGGACAAGGCCTCTTCGTACACGGCCGCGACCCGCCGGCGGCCGTCCGTCCACTCGTCCAGATGGCGCAGCTTGACGCCGAGGGCGGCCCCCTGGATGGCATCCATGCGGTAGTTGAAGCCGTGCCGGACGTGATTGTACTTGCCGTTCTGGCCCCAGTCCCGCAGGCAGCGGATCGCCTCCGCCAGATCGGCGCGGTTGGTGACGATGGCCCCGCCCTCGCCCACGGCGCCGAGATTCTTGCCCGGGTAGAAGCTGAAGCAGCCGATATCGCCGAATGTCCCCGCGGCGATGCCGCCGCGCCAGGCGCCATGCGCCTGCGCCGCATCCTCGATCACCCAGGCGCCATGCCGATGGGCGATTGCCAGGATCGCGTCCATGTCGGCCAGGCGGCCGTGCAGATGAACCGGCACGATCGCCTTCGTCTTCGGCGTCAGCGCCGCCTCGAGCGCCGTCGGATCCATCGTCCAGGTCGCGGGATCGATGTCGACGAAGACCGGCGTCGCCCCGGCGTAGAGGATGGCGGCAACGGTGGCGACGAAGGTCATCGGGACCGTGATGACCTCGTCACCCGGACCGACACCCGCCGCCAGCAGGGCGAGGTGCAGGGCCGAGGTTCCGGTGTTCAAGGCCACCGCCTCACGGACCCCGCAATAGGCGGCAAAGCCGTCCTCGAAATCCGCGACGGGCGCGCCCAGGACATAGTCGGCGCCACGCAGCACCTCCAGGACCGACCGCTCGAGCTCCGGGCCGACCTGGCGGTACTGCGCCCGCAGATCCAGGAAAGGTATCATGACGCCCTCCGCAGCTTGACGAGGTCGACGGGCTGGCCCCGCTGCTTCATCGACTGCGAGGCCGCTTCCAGCATCTCGACGATACGGAGGCCGCTGCTTCCGTCCGTCGTGGGCCGCGACTTGGTCTGGATGCAGTGGACGAAATGCTCGACCTCGGTCAGCAGGGCTTCCTTGACCGAGATCTGGGGCGACCACATGTCCCCCATCCGGTAGGAGACGAGCAGCTTGTGGATGTCCTTCACGTCGCTGGCCAGATCGATGCCGCGATCGTAGATCTTCACTTTCTCGCTGGTCTGCAGGTCGTCATAGACGATCATCCGGCGGCTGCCGCCGATCAGCGTCTGCCGGATCTTGACGGGTGCGAGCCAATTGACGTTCAGGTGGGCGATGGCGCCGCCGCTGAAGAAGATCGTCAACTGCGCCATGTTCTCGGGATTGCCGGGCACATGGCCGGTGCCGCTGGCGGATACGGCGACGGGATGCGTCGGCAGGACGAAATCGAGGATCGCAAGGTCGTGGACCGCCAGGTCCCACAACACGTTCACGTCCCGCTGGAACAGCCCCAGGTTGATCCGTGTCGAGTCGTAGTAATAGATGTCCCCGATCGCGCCCGAGGAGATCATCTCCTCGATCTTCTGCACCGCGCCGGTATAGATGAAGGTGTGATCCACCATGAGCGTCAGCCCGCGCTGCGCCGCCTCCTCGATCAGGATCGACGCCTGGGCGGAGGATTCCGCGATCGGCTTCTCGACGAGGACGTGCTTGCCGGCCTGAAGTGCGGCGAGGGCGATATCGAAATGGCTCGCAACGGGCGTTGCCACCACCACGGCGTCGACCCGCGGATCGGCCACCAGCTCGCGCCAGTCGGAGAGCAGACGCGCCGTCGGGTGGCGCTTATGCGCCCGCCCCAGGGCATCATCGGATTTGTCGGCGACGGCGGCGACGGCGCAGCCCTCGGTTTCGGCCACGGTTCGCGCCAGATTGGGCCCCCAGTAGCCGTACCCCACCAACCCCACACCGATCACGACACGGTCCCCCTTTGAGAGTTGAGTATGTTTCCGGGCTCTGCCCCCCGCCTCTTCCGCGCCTCGCGCACGTCGCCGATGACGCGCGCCGGAACGCCCGCGACGATGGCGAAGTCGGGAACATCGCGGGTCACGACGGCACCGGCGCCCACCAGGGCCTCCACACCGACCGTGACTCCGCCGATGATCGTGGCGTTCGAGCCGATCGACGCCCGCCGCCGGATCAGGGTCGGCGCCAGCTCCCAGTCCCCGTCGACCTGAAGGCTGCCGTCCGGATTGGTCGCCTGCGGCAGAAGGCCGTTGGTGAACATCACGCCGTGCGCGATCATCACCTCGTCCTCGATCACGACCCCTTCACAGATGAACGAATGGGACGAGATCTTGCAGGACTCGCCGATGCGGGCGTTTTTCTGGATCTCTACGAAGGGGCCGATCCTGGTGTGAGCGCCGATGGTGCAGCCATAAAGATTGACCAGGCCGTCGTGAAAAATGACAACGCCTTCTCCGAGATCGACATTTGTGATCGGCATTCATCGTTTCTCACTTAATTGTATGGGCATGAATATTGATTTAGGCGCCTCAATCGAGGCCGCACGGAACCATACCGCGCTCAGCCAGAATAAGAATTTGACCAAGGGAATGCTGGCGGCTCAATCGGGCCGGCCATTTTGATAACCCCGGCGGGGCCAGGGTGAGGATGGACCTACCTCTCCCGGGTGAACGACGCCCCCCCCGGGGGGCGACGGTTCCGCCCCGTGAGCGACAGCTACCGCCTTTGCGCTTCTTGCTGCGCCGCGGAACGGCGCACCACTGTAGCGGCATCGAAAGTGCGGACGAACAACCGGCGATGCGCGTTCGTCCCGCGGGCGGCCCTGCCGGAGCCGTCGGCGAAAGGAACCAGGACCGCGCGATTCATGAAAATCATTCTCGTGAACCGTTACCTGCATCCCGACCAGTCGGCGACCAGCCGGATGACCTCGAGCCTGGCGGCGGGCTTGGCGGAGCGGGGCTTCACCGTGGTCGGCCTGGCCAGTCGCGACATTCACAACGACCGCAGCGGGCGCCTGCCCCCCGAAGGACGGATGGGCGCGGTCCGGCTGCAGCGCCTTTGGACCTCCGGCTTCGGCCGGGCGACGCTCTGGGGCCGGGCCCTCGACTATCTCACCTTTCACATCTCCGCGGCGCTGTGGGTGCGGCGGCATGTCGAGCCCGGCGACATCTGCATCATCGGCACCGATCCGCCGCTGCTGTCGGTGACGCTGGCCCTGCCGCTCCGGCTCAACGACGCCCAGATGGTGAACTGGCTGCACGACCTGTTCCCGGAGGTCGCCCTCCGCCTCGGCGTGCCGGGCGCCGGCCCCCTCGGCACCGTGGCGCTGGCCCTGCGCGACTGGTCGCTCCGGCAGGCCGCCGTCAACGTGCCGCCGATCGGCACGATGGCGCGGCTCCTGGAAGATCGAGGTGTCGCTGCGGACAGGCTGAAGGTCGTCCATCACTGGGCCGACGGAGCGGACATCCGCCCGGTGCCGCCGGCCGCCAATCCCCTGCGGCGGCAATGGGGGCTCGAAGGCAAATTCGTCGTCGGCTATTCCGGCAACTTCGGCCGGGCGCACGAATTCGAAACGGTGCTTGCCGCCGCGGAACGCCTGAGATCGCGCGACGACATCAGGTTTCTCTTTGTCGGCGACGGCCACCGGCGGCCGGAGGTGGAGAAGCGTGTCCGGCAGAGCCGGCTGCACAATGTCCAGTTCCAGCCGCTGCAGCCGAGCGAGCGTCTCGCCGAGAGCCTCTGCGCCGCGGACGTGCACCTCGTCTCGCTGCTGCCGTCGCTCGAACCCTGCATCATCCCCAGCAAGTTCTACGGCATCCTGGCCGCCGGCCGCCCGACGATCTTCGTCGGCGACCTGGCCGGCGAGGTCGGCTCCGCCCTCACCCGGGGCCGGTGCGGCCGGTCCGTCGTCATCGGCGACGGCGAGGGGCTGGCGACCTGCATCCGCGAGCTGGCGGAGTCGCCGGAGACCTGCGCCCGGATGGGCGCCGATGCGCGCCGGCTGTTCGAGACCGACTACACCCAGGCGCGAGGGTGCGATCAATGGGCAGGCCTGATGATGCGCCTCCTGCGCCGGCCCGACGGCGCGATCTCCCAGGCGCTCGAGCCGCCACTGGCGAAGAAGAAGGCATCGTGACCAGAACCATCGTCGTCAGCCAGCTCGGCGCGCGGATGCACTATGCCGTGCCGCGCATCCTGCACCGGGCCGGGATGCTCAAGCACTTCTACACCGATATCTGCGCCACGAAGGGCTGGCCCCGCCTGATCGGCCGCCTGCCGCGGAGCTTCCTGAACAACGGCCTGCGGCGCCTCGCCGGCAGGGTCCCGGCCGACATCCCGGCCGATCGGATGACCTGCTTCAACGCGATCGGGCTGCTCTACACCGTGCATCGGATGCGCGCGCGCAGCCCCTCCGAAGAGACGGCCGCGATGCTCGCCACGGCGCGGGCGTTTTCCAGGCGCGTCGTGAGGCGGGGTTTCGGAGACGCGGACGGTTTCTACGGAATCGCCGGCGAATGCCTGGAGCAGATGCAGGCGGCCCGCGCGGCGGGGTTGTGGACGGCGGTCGAGCAGATCATCGCGCCGCGCGGAATCGTCGAGCGGCTGATCCAGGAGGAGGCCGCGCGGTTCCCCGACTGGGAGAGGCCCGGACCACCGGACCGCCATGCCGAGGCATTCGGGGCGCGCGAGAAGGCCGAATGGGAAGCGGCCGACCTGATCGTCTGCCCGTCCGAGTTCGTCCGGCAGACCGTGATCGAGAGCGGCGGGCCGGCCGGTCGGTGCGTCCTGGTGCCTTACGGGGTCGACGCGCGCTTCCAGCTTCCGGAGCGGCGCCGCATCGGCGGCCCTCTGCGCGTGCTCACCATCGGCGCCGTCGGCCTGCGCAAGGGGTCCCCCTATGTCGCCGAGGCCGCGCGGCAATTGGCGGGGCACGCCGTCTTCCGCATGGTCGGTTCATGCAATCTTCCCGAGCAGGCCCGCTCCCGGCTGGGCGATCTGGTCGAGATCACGGGGCCGGTTCCGCGGGCGGAGATCCTCGACCATTACGCCTGGGCCGACGTCTTCCTCCTGCCGTCGATCTGCGAGGGGTCGGCGACGGTGATCTATGAGGCGATGGCCGCCGGGCTGCCCGTGATCACCACCGCGAACAGCGGCAGCGTCGTGCGCGACGGCCTCGACGGCTTCGTCGTTCCCATCCGCGATGCGGCCGCCATCGTCGAGGCGCTGGCCTTCCTGCATGGGCATCGCGGCCGTCTCGCCGATATGTCCCGCCAGGCCCAGGCCAGGGCCCGCGACTTCGATCTCGCCGGCTATGGCCGCCGGCTCCGCCAGGCGCTGGCCCAGCCCGGCGAGCACAGGCCGGCCCTGGCCGTTCGTTGAGAGGATCGACCATGCAGGCCCGTCCGGCCATCTCACCAGGCTGTTCCGCCGCCACTTCCGACCAGGAGGCGCCGCCGACGCCTCTGATCAAGGTCGGAATGCTGCTGGCCTCCACTGCCGCGGCCGATGGCGGCGTGTCGGAAGTCGTGCGCGAGCTCGCCCGCACCATGCATGATCCGTGGTCGGTTCAGGTCGACGTGCTGACGTTGCAGCGCCGCGGCGATGCCGAGCCGTCGGAAGGCTGGGACGGCATCTCCATCCGCCGGGCGCGAAGCTTGGGCCCGAGGAGCTTCGGCTACTCCCGGCAGCTCGACATCCTCCTCGACGAATCCGACATCGATCTGCTGCATGTCCACGGCCTCTGGATGTATCCGTCGATCGCGGCGAAACGCTGGCATCGACGGACCCGGCGACCCTACGTCCTCAGCCCGGAGGGCATGCTCGACCCCTGGGCGCTCGCCAGCAAGTCGTGGAAGAAGAGCATGGCGATGCGGCTCTACGAGGATGCGCATCTGCGCGGCGCGTCCTGCCTGCACGCCCTCAACGAGTCGGAGATGCAGTCGATCCGCGCCCTCGGCTACACGGCTCCGATCTGCCTTGTTCCGAACGGCGTCAGCCCACCGCCGGCGGACCTGCCGCCGCCCCCCTGGCACGGCCGCCTTCCCGGGGACGCCAGGGTGCTGCTCTATCTCGGCCGGGTGACGCCGAAGAAAGGGCCCGCCCAGCTGATCCGCGCCTGGTCAGCGCTGCAGGCGGGATGGCCCGCAGCGGAACCGTGGCACCTGGTCTTCGTCGGCCCCGGCCCCGATACCTATCTCCAGGAGCTCCAGTCCACGATCGAGCACGTCGGCGTGCAGGAGAGCGTCCATATCGTCGGCCCGGCCTATGGCATCCACAAAGCCGCGTGCTTCGGCGCATCGCATGGCTTCGTTCTTCCGTCATTCAGCGAGGGGATGCCGATCGCCGCGCTGGAGGCCTGGTCCCACGGCCTGCCCACGCTGCTCACGCCGCAATGCAACCTGCCGGAGGGCTTCACCCATGACGCCGCCATCGCCATCCAGCCGGACGTGGCGTCCATCACGGACGGCCTGCGCCGTCTGACGGCCATGACCGACCGGCAGCGCGCCGCCATGGGCGCCAGGGGACGGGCGCTCGTCACCGACCGCTTCTCCTGGCCCGCCGTCGCCCGGCAGTTCGAACAGGTCTATCGCTGGCTGCTCGGCCAGCAGCCGCCGCCCGACACGATCAGGCTGGCCTGATCATCCCTTCCCGGAAAGCCGTCCTATCGATCGAGGGAGATGATCCGCTTGCGCCGCTCCATCATCTTCGCCTTCGTCGCCCGGTACTCGATCAACGTCATCAACCTGCTGATGGCCGCCATCCTGGCTCGGCTGCTGCATCCCGACGAGATCGGCGTCCTCGCGATCGCTGCGGCGATCTTCATGATCACCGAAGCCCTGCGCGATTTCGGCACCAGCGTCTATCTCATCCAGGCCCGGGACATCACGCCGACAGGGGCCGGCACCGCCTTCACCGTGATGCTGATCCTGTCGCTCGCCCTTGCCGGCGCGGCCTATGCCCTGGCGGGCCCGATCGCCGCCTTCTATAACGAGCCGAGGCTCGAGCCCGTCCTGCACATCGCGGCCCTGGGCTTCCTGATCGGGCCGTTTCTCAGCCCGAGCCTGGCGCTGCTGCGGCGCGACATGGCCTTCGACGCCATCGCGGTCATCATGATCTCCGGCGCCGTGGTGAACCTGGTCGGCGCCGTCGCCCTGGTGCTGCTCGGCGCCGGATATGCCGGCCCTGCCTGGGGATCGGTCATCGGCGGGCTGGCGAGCACCGCCCTCGCGCTGCTGTACCGCCCCCAGCTCTGGATCTTCCGCCTGACGCTGAGGGACTGGCGGGCCGTCGTCTCCTTCGGCGGCTATTCAAGCGCGACCGCGATCCTGAACCTGTTCTACATGATGTTGCCGCAGCTGGCGCTGGGCCGCATTCTCGGCTTCGAGGCGGTCGGCCTGTACAGCCGGGCATCCATGCTGTGCCAGATGACGGAGCGCACGATCGCCAGCGCGATCGAACCCGTGGTCCTGCCGGCCTTCGCCGCCCAGGTGCGCAGCGGCGACAACCTGAAGGGCGCCTATCTCCGCGGCATCAGCTATATGAGCGCGGTGCAGTGGCCGTTCCTGCTTTGCCTGGCCCTGCTGGCGGACCCCGCCGTGCAGCTGCTGTTCGGGCCGCAATGGTCGGCCGCGGCGCCGCTGGTGAGCACCATGGCCCTCGCCTCCTGGGCCCTGTTCCCCGCCTTCATGACCTATCCCGCGCTGGTCTCCGTGAACCGCGTCAGGGACACCCTGATCCTCAGTCTGATCGTCCTCCCGCCCTGCATCGCCGTCATCGTCGGCAGCGCCTTCGCCGGGCTGCACTGGGTGGCGGCGAGCCTGTTCCTGACGGCGCCGCTGCAGATCTTCGCGTCGTTCACCTTCATCCGCCGGTCGATTCCCTTCAGCTGGCGCGAGCTGGCGGCGGCGTGCCGTCGCAGCGCCCTCGTGGCGCTGGGCACGGCGGTCATCCCGCTTGCGGCGGTGGCCGTGGAAGGGTTCCGCTTCGAACGGCCGCTCGCCGCGATGCTCATCGTGGTTCCAGGCATGGCGGCGGCCTGGCTGATCGGATTGCTGGCGACCGACCACCCGCTGCTGTCCGAGATCGGCGGCAGGGCCCGTGTCCTGTCCTGGCTCGGCACCCGCCCGAGGACCTGGCTGGGACGAGCCAGGCATGCCAGGCCATGGTGATGGCCCGCCCCTTCCGGCGCGATGTGCTCAGGGGCCTGTCGGGCCTCGCGGCCGCCGGCGCCGCCGCCTCGGCCGCCCCCGTTCCGGCGGCCGAGGTTCCGCCGGACGCGGTGACGCAGATCTACACGCCGCGGGATTTCGGCGCGCGCGGCGACGGGAAGGCGGACGACACCTCCGCCTTCCGCGCCATGCACCGGACGCTGCGGCAGCGGCAGGCGGAGGATGATCGCTTTCGCGCCGCGGATCCGCAGCGCCCGCCCGTCGAATTCGTCATCCGCCTCGATCCGGGACGCTATCGCTACACCTGGAACCGCTGGACCTGGGGGCTCCGCCGGGTCACCGTCCTGGGCTACGGCGCAACCATCCAGTGCCTGCATTCCGGCCCGTACGACATCGACCAGGCGCCGCTCATGAGCAACCGGGACCATTACTGGGCCTGGGCGGCGGACGGCCCGGCCTATGGCGACACCTCGGCCGGGCCGGCGGAGCAATACGGCCTGCGGCTGCATACGGCCAGGCCGGGGGACGAGGCCGTGACCCTCCTCGCGCCGGCGGCCCCGCTTCCCTTCACGCCCGGGAACTGGGTGCTGATCCAGTCCTACGCGCAGCAGCAATACGGCTATCCGCCGAACATGCGGTACTTCGAGCGGGCCCGGGTCACCGCCGTCGACGGCCTCGTGATCCGGCTGGACCGCCCCCTGCGCCACCTCCATCGCGACGACTGGCCCGAGGACCCGTCGCAGGCGCCGGCCATCGGCGCCGCCCGGATCGTGGCGATCGACCGGCCGGACTGCCCGCTCGCCCTGTCGCAGCGGTTCTTCGGGCTGACCGTCGCCTCCAATCCCCGTCATGCGGTGCGCGACGCCGGCATCAAGACCACCCGCGAAACCCTGAACATCAACGGCACCTTGCAGGCTGTCGTCGAAGACTGCGACCTGATCGCCTTCGGCGTCTCGCAGGCCGGCGACGTGCAGGTCCGCAACTGCTCCTTCGCCTATGCCGAACCGGACAAGCTGATCGACCGGTTGAGTTTCGAAGGCTGCACCATCGGATCGCTCCAGCAATGCACCGGGGTCAACCATCTGACCCTCCGCAACTGCACGATCGAAGGCGACGCCCAGATCCTCGCCCGTGAGGCCGTGGTCGACGGCTGCACCTTTCCCGGGCCGGTCTCTCCAGGCGAAGACCGGCGCGGAATCAACCTGGAAGGCCCGAACCCGACCCGCCGCATGACCGTCACCGACTGCCGCTTCTTCGGCCGCGGCGACCCGACAGGGCATGCCTTGCGCGGGCCGGTCTGGACCGAGGTCGCGATCGACGGGCGCGACGTCCGGCTCCGCGACGGGAACCGGCTTCATGTCGCCTATGGCAGCCCGGCCTATTCCACCCTGGTCGATCTTCTCGAAGAGGGCTGGCCGATCCGGGCCGAAGGGCCGGACGGCCCGCAATTCGGCCGCTGTTCGGAGATCGCGGATGCCGGCGATGGGGCCGTCATCGGCGTCTCCGTGCCCGGTCGGCTTCGGCCCGGAGCCCGGCTGTCGATCCCGCGCCTCCTGTCCCTGTCCGTCACCGGCTGCCGCTTGACCGGATTGCCCGGCCCCCATCCGGATCCGCCCGATCTCACCTGGGAGGACGAGATCGACCGTTCGCGCCGCCTGCGGATGGTGCTGCGATCGACCGTCTCCTCCCGCCCGGCCTGGCTGCCCGGCCATCTCGCGGCGATCCGCTGCATGGTGCTGAGACCCTACACCGGGCCGTCGCCGGGATGCTTCCTCACCTTACGGGAAGAGGGTCCGGAGCCGTTCGAGCTGAACATCGACCTGGCGCAGGCGGGAACGCGCGAGCTGACCGGCGCCGGCCTGCGCCTGAACCCGAATGACGGCTTCACGATCGGCGGCCGGCCGGCACTGCAGCTGCCGGATCTCCGCTATGTCCGCGCGGCCTGGGCGCTGATCGTCACCGAGCCGGGCGCGGTCCCGGCCCCGGCACCCGGATCCGAGGCGGAGCAGGCCGTCCTGCGCCTCGAGGTCGAGGTCGAGCCGCCCTTTGCGTGAGGCCGCCGGGCCCGGTCAAAGCCGCTCCACATACTCCGGCTCGCACCGACCCCGGGCGAGAAGGGAAAAGGCGACGAGATTTCCCCTGAGCCGGCCCGGGCGGTCGACCGCATGGTCGCGGGCCAGCGCCCCCCAGAGATTCGCCGCGACGGCACGCCCCCAGTGCCGCCGGAGAAGGCCGGCGAACGACATCTGCCCTTTGCGCTTGAGATAGTACGAGTTCATGATCTGCGCGAAGCCGAACTGCCGGCCGCTGATCCGGCCGCCCGGAACGGCGAGATGCACGGCCTGGGCGTCGCAGCGGGCACAGCGCCCGAGGGCCAGGCAGCGCCGCGTGAAGTCCGCGTCCTCGAGCCACGCATAGAGCCGCAGCCGCTCGTCGAAACGCACTTGGTCTGCGATCTCCCGGCGCACGGTCATGTTGCAGCCGATGGCGTTCAGCGTATAGGCGAACCGGCCGGCCGGCTCGGGCTGGGCCGCGAGAAGCCGCAACGCGTCCGGCCGCCCGATCCCGCCGTCGCGGACCAGCTCGCCATCCGCCAGCGCGATCTCCGGATGCTTGGCGAAAAAGGCCCGGATCCGCTCGAGATAGGCCGGGGCGAGCTCGATGTCGTCATCGAGGAACGTCACCAGCCGGACGCCGGGGGACAGCTCCGCCAGCGCGCAGTTGCGCTGCGCCGGCAGCCCCCGCGGCGCAATGACGATGCGGATGCCCGGCTCGCGCCACAACTCCTGGGGCACGTCCTCACGCCTCGGGACCGAGAGGATGATCTCGGTCGGCCGCACGACCTGGCGCCGGAGAGAGGCGATCGTGTCGCCGAGAACGTCCGGCCGGTTCGCCGAGCAGATGACGACCGCGTGATCGGTAGCCGTCTCGGGATGCATGATCGAACCTCCTTGTGAGACGCCGGCGCGCCGGAAGATGGCTAAGACGATCCGGCCGGCACCGCTCTTCGGGCGATGATCGGCGGTTCATCGTTCGGGACCCGGCGTATCCGGGCGAAGAGCAGGCAGGGCAGGAACAGGAGAGCGAAGTGCACCAGCGTGCTCGGCACCCACTGCGTGTGATGGGTGACGGTCAGCATGCCGGGCGCGATGCAGAGGATGTAGATGATCTGCGCCAGCGCCCATCCGGAACACGCGGCGCGATAGACCCGCGACAGGAAATAAGCGACCAGGAAAAACTTGAAGGCGCCCAGATAGTAGAATGATCCGAAGGCGTCAGCCATGCCGGTCTCGGTACTGCCGAGATCCGGAACATAGTTGCGGTCGTCGAAGGTCGGAATCACCAGGGATTGCTTGAAAGTCTGGCCGACCAGCTGCGCCGGCACGAAGTTCCATACCAGAACATTCCAATGGTAGATCCCGTAATCCCAATCCTGCGCCTTGCTCTGCGCATCCATGAGATAGATGGCGTTCCGCATCTCCGGTCCGCCATTCTGCAGCACGGTCCGGAAATTGCCGAGGACGTCGATGCTGGAGACGCCCTCGATGGTGGGCCCGTTCTGCTGGCGCGTGTTGTTGCGGTAGTCGCCGATGCTGTTGAGGCCGAGGATGGCCAGCAGCACCGCGCCGACGGCGAGGGTCCGCGGCAGCACCCAGCCGCGCTGGAACCAGGCGACGAGCAGGATCGCCATGCCGAACTCGATGAACTCGCCCCGTTTCCCGCCCATCAGGATGCGATCGATGACGAAGAGGGAATCGAACAGCGCGATCGCCAGGGCGATGCGGGACGGCCGGCGCCCGAAGCAGAGGACCGACAGCATGAACCCGTAGGTCAGCATCCGCGCGAAGAACAGATACATGACCGCCGTCCCCGTCGGCATGGTCGACATCCGGGCTTCCGCCGGCAGCCGGCTCAGCGCGAAGTAGAAATAGGCGCCGAGGAGAGACATGCCGGCGGCGACGTACAGCAGCCGCTTCTCGTCGAACATCCATCGGAATCCGGTGGCGGGCCTGTCGCCGGCGGCCCAGCCGACCCCGCACATGACGGCGCACAGGATGGTGAAGACCGCCGTCTGTTCGAAGGCGCCGACCGGCAGGAAGCGGTCATGCGCGAGCCCGACCATCTGCGGCACGATGAAGCCCAGGAAGGTCGCCCCGGCCAGGAACGGGAAGCCGTAGATCCCGCCGCGCCGCCTCAGGCCCTGGATCATCAGAGCGATGCAGACGACGAACAGCCCGAAGGTGAGGAATTCGTTCATCAGACGGCGATCCCGTATCGCAGCGAGTACCAGCCGAGCTTGACGTACTCCTTCATCACCCACAGCCCGTCGGACCGGCCCATCATCTGCCAGACGGATCCCCCCGGCTCCACCGGGGCCGACATCCACTCCAGCTGCGGCGCGGTGCGTTCGAAACAGGCGAGCGCCCGACGGCTGTGGAACCAACTGGTGACCAGGATCGCGCGCCGTGCCCCCATGGCCGACAGGATCGGGGCGGAGAACAAGGCGTTCTCCCAGGTGTTCCGGGACGCGCACTCGATCTGGATCACCTCCATCGGCACGCCGGTCTCGGCGATCAGGCGGCGGATGTCGGCGCAGTCGCCGCCGCCGGAGACCAGGACGCGCGGCGCCGCCCCGGCCCGATAGAGCGCGGCCGCCTGCGCCGCCCGCGGCGGGCCGTCGCCGCCGAGGACGACGATGACGTCGGCCGGCTGCCGCTCGGTCCGGACGAAGAGCAGCGTCTCGGCCGACTTCAGGCCCGCGGCGACGACGGCACCGTAGGCGAGGACGGCGATGACCGCCGCGGCCGCGAGCCGGCGCCCCCAGGCAGCGCGAGGCGTCGTCACACCCGCAGCCCCTGCTCGCGGCGGCGGATCTCCATCATCTTGACGACGATCATGTACTCGTAGGCCGTGAGCAGCCGGCAATACAGATAGCCCGCCCCCCCGTCGAGGAATCCGCCCCGGACGAGATACATGTAGAGGAATCTCAGGGCCGGCCGAAACGGCAGGCGGAACGACAGCTCCTTGAGCGCCCGCCGCCGCAGCTCGGCGCGACCACTGAAGATGTCGGCGAGCTTCAGCCTGCCTCGCCGCAGGCTCTTCAGCGATTCCTGCGCCTCGAACCACGAATACCGGTTGTGCTTCTCGTACCAGGCGTTGAGGCCCTTGTTGAAGCTGTAGTGGTAGAAATGGTTCTGCAGGCGTCCTTCCAGACCGTCGGCGACGCATTGCAGGTTGATCTGGCGCTCGAAGGAGATCTTGTCCGGGCGCACGAGGCGGACCACCCAGGTCGGATACAGGCTGCTGTGGCGGATCCAGCGGCCCATGAAGATGTTCTTGAACCGGACCCGGAACATCACTTCGGGGCGGCCCGGGTCGGCGGCGATCGCGAGCATCTCGTCCCGCAGGTCCGGCGGCGTGATCTCGTCCGCATCGGGCATATAGACCCAGAGATGCCTGAACTCGATCTGCCTCAGCCCGTAGGTGCGCTGGGCGTGCTCGTTGTCCTGCACGCGATGATACACCCGCGCGCCTGCGGCCTTGGCGATCTCCACCGTCCGGTCGGTGCTGCCGGAATCGAGCACGACGATGTCGTCGCTCCACGACACCGCATCCAGGCAGTCCGGCAGGTTGAGTTCCTCGTTCAGGGTCAGGATGAGGACGGAGATGCTCATGCGCGATTTCCCTGCTGCGCGACCGCCCGGGACCGGCTGCGGATCATCCTGGCGGGATTGCCGACGACGACCGTCCAGGGCGGCACGTTCTTGAAGACGGAGGCGCGGGCCCCGACGACGGCGCCTTCGCCGATGACGACGCCCGGCCCCACGAAGGCGTCGGCGGCCACCCAGGCGTGGTCGCCGATCGTGATCGGCGCGGTGGTCAGGGCCATGTCCGCGGAATCGATGTCGTGGCCCGCGGCACAGAGAAAGCTGTACTGGCTGACGGTCGCGTGCCGGCCGATCGAGATGCGGTCGACCGCGTAGCAGTCGACGCCGGGGCTGAGGCAGCCGTAGTCTCCGATCTCGAGGTTCCAGGGCGCCCAGATGCGGGCGGACGGGTGCACGACGGCGGCACGGCCGATCCGGGCCCCGAAAAGCCGCAGCAGGAAGCGCCGCCAGCCATGGAGGGGCTTGGGACTCGGCCGGTAGAGCAGCAGCCAGACGCCCCCCCACACCGCCCGCGCGACCTTGTTGGCGGCCGAATGCGGGCTCGGCCTGGACGGGTCGGATCGCCCTTCCGCCTCGTCCGGGAGATCGGGGCGGGTCCCCGCCGCGGCCCGGCTGCCGGACGGCGCCGCGGCGGATCGGGTCATCGCCCGCATCGTACCGTCCTCCTCGAGGCCCGGCCGCCACTCTGGGGGAAGATCGTCATGCGTAGCGCTCACGAAGCGTCCGAAGGCCGTTCTTGACCGGTGTCGGCAGATAGGTCCTGAAGCCGTCCCTCAGCCCCGCCGGGAAGCTCCATCGCGCGAGATCGAGCGGTGCGGCCACCGTCGGGCGAGCCCCGGCCAGGCGGTCGAGAAGGTCCCGATACCGCCGCGCCATCAGATCCACGCCGAACAGGTCGCGCGCGGATCGGCTCGCCCGCTCCGACATCCGCGCCAGCGCCGCCGGATCCTGCGCCAGCTCCGTCACGGCACGCGCCGCGGCCTTGACGTCGCCCACCGGAAAGAGCCGCCCGTTCCGCCCGTCCCGGATCGCCATGTCGGTGACGCCGCGGATCAGCGACGCCACGGGCACGCAGCCGGCGGTCATCGCCTCCACCATCGTCACCGGAAACCCTTCGAAGCGGGACGGCATGATCAGCACGTCATGCTCCGCGAGCAGCGCGCCGACGGCATCCGGCGCGACGGCGCCGCGGAAGCGGATGCGGCCGCCGAGGCCGTCGCAGCCCCGCTTGAGGCGGGCCAGGTCGGGGCCGTCGGCCGCGCCGGGGGGGGGCGGCCGCGCCGGCCCCGC